>JBDTSF010000218.1:0-17603 GCA_039931295.1 Nitrospirota bacterium
CGGCTACGGCTTCTCCTCGAGGTCTCCGAAGCCATCGTGTCACACCGCGACCTGTCCGCGCTCTTTCGGGACCTCGCGCAACGCCTCCCGACAGTCGCTCCGTTCGACTTCATCGGCTTGATCCTCCACGATCCTACCAAGAATCTGATGAAGGTTCATGTATTGGAGACGGCATCCACTCACCACCTCACCACCAGATTGGATGGGCTGGAGCTACCAATCGAGGAGTCCTCCAGCGGCTGGGTCTGGACCCACCAGCAACCGCTAAATATTCCGTTTCTTGTCGAGGAATCTCGATTCACGGTGGGGATGGCGGCACTCAAGGACATTGGCGTCCAGTCCGTCTGCCTATTTCCCTTAACGACCGCGATGCGACGTCTCGGTGCGATCGGGTTCGGGAGTCTCCAGCCCTGTGCATTCGGAGACCAGAACCTGGGATTGCTCGGTCAGGTGGCGAAACAGGTGGCCGTGGCCGTGGACAATGTGCTCCATTTTGCCAGCACGGAAGCCGCGCAGCGCTCTCTGGCTCGGGAGCGGGATCGGCTCAGCTTGGTGCTGGAGATCAACAACGCCGTCGTGTCGCACCTCGAATTGAGCGCACTCCTGAAAGCGATGTCTGCTTGCCTCGGTCGTGTCATCCCTCATGATTTCGCGTGGTTGTGTCTCCATGATCCCGTGACGCACCAGTTGCGGGCTCATGCGCTCGACTTCCCCGGCAATCAAGACTTTGTCGAGTCGGGAGACCCCATTCCGTTGGAAGGAACCCCGGAAGGGTTAGCGTTCACGACTCAGCAGACCGTTCATGTCAGACGTCTCAGCCTCACGGAGTTTCCTACGGAGATCATGAAACGGGCAGAGGCCGAAGGCTTGAAGTCGGGGTGTGCGGTTCCCCTTATCTTACACGGGCGAGCACTGGGCACGCTCAGCGTTGTCAGCATGCAGGAGGACGCGTTCACCGACGACGATGCGACATTGCTCAGCCGGATCGGCGGGCAGGTCGCGCTCGCCGCGGCGAATTCGATGGCCTATCAGGAAATTTCATCGCTGAAGGACAAGCTGGCAAAGGAAAAGCTGTATTTGGAGGAGGAAATCCAGACCGCGTATAACTTCGAGGAAATTGTCGGGGACAGCCGGGCGCTCAAGCTGGTTCTCAAAGAAATCCAGACGGTCGCGACGACAGATTCGACGGTCCTGATCTTGGGCGAAACAGGGAGCGGGAAGGAACTGGTGGCGCGGGCGCTCCACAATCTCAGCAATCGGCGAGAGCGAACATTCGTGAAGCTCAATTGCGCCGCGATTCCGACGGGGCTGTTGGAAAGCGAACTCTTCGGACATGAAAAAGGCGCATTTACCGGTGCGATCGCTACCAAGATCGGCCGGTTTGAATTAGCTGACCGTGGAACCTTGTTCCTCGACGAGGTGGGAGAAATTCCCTTGGAGCTTCAAGTGAAGCTCCTGCGCGTGCTTCAAGAACAGGAATTTGAGCGATTAGGAAGCACTAGGACCATACGCGTCAATGTTCGCATACTTGCCGCCACCAACCGCGATCTTGATCACATGGTGGAGGAGCAGAAGTTTCGCAGCGACCTCTACTACAGACTGAAGGTGTTTCCGGTGACTGTCCCTCCCCTGCGGGAGCGTGTGGAAGATATTCCCTTGTTGGTCCGACACTTTGCCCAGAAGTTCGCCAAGCGGATGAAGAAGCATATTGAGACGATCCCGTCGGATGCCATGAAAGCGCTCCAAGCCTATCACTGGCCTGGTAACGTGCGGGAACTGGAGAATTTCATCGAGCGAGCGGTGATTCTGACCCAAGGACCGGATCTGTTTGTGTCGCTCGCAGAATTAAAGCGGGCGCCGGGTCACGTCACGAACTCCAGGGCTACTACGCTTGAACAAGCCGAACGCGAACACATTCTCAAGGCCCTTCGCGAGTCGGAATGGATCATCGGTGGTCCTGCAGGCGCTGCGGCCAAGCTTGGCATGAAGCGCACAACCCTCCAATCCAAAATGCAGAAACTCGGTATCTCTCGCCCGTCTTAACCACTTCGTCTACTCACCCCCATCCCTCTCATTTCACAGACGTTTCACGAATCACTACCAGGTTTTTGCTCGCGCCGACATTTCGGCAGTATGCCGTCGAGTCGGCAGATTATCTTCGGCACTTCATTTTTCGGCGAGAGAAATTCCTGAACGAGATCACTCAATCTCTTGTAGTTTCAGTGACATCGACATTCAGATTGGGTGGAAACTCTCTGGAACGCGAGTTGCGATTCAATCTTGTCATGAGAATGGTGTGATGGAAAACCGATGGATCGCTGAAGGGAGGCATCATATGGCGACGGCACGAGCGATGACACTCCAGCAATCGATTGAGGTGGCGACTCGAAACTGGGCAAGTATCCACAACAAGGGTCGTTGCCCACGCTGCAGCGGACTCATGGTCGACGAATGGTGCCAAGATCTGTCGGACTCCCGCGCTCAGCGCTGTGTGCAATGTGGCGAGATGATCGACCCGGTCATTCTGCGCAACCGAGGGGCACTGTATGGACCGATGGCTACGCATCTTGCTGGAAAAATGTTGCTGAACAACAATTGCGTGACGAAAAATCGATAGAGAGGTGGCGCCGGAATACTCACGGCGTTTCTCGCTGGGGTGGATAGGCCCCTCTCTACACCCCGGAGGGGCCTGTCTACTCGGTGAGCCACAGAGATGGGTGACCAGAATGGATGAAGGGGACCGTCGGCAGCGACAAAGGAGGACAGCATGGACCAGATAATCGTGGGAGTACTGGCACTCGTGGCGCTCTGGTGGGCCGTCCGTGGCCGGCCAGGAAAATCGGTGCCGGCACGTGTGCCCGTCGCCCAGCGCGTCTCGCTGCGTCGCAGACGGAACCGTTTCTGACTGAGTCGTTGGACGGAAGAGGCCGATGAGGAGGGTTTGACCATGATGACACACATGAGAGGGATCGGCGCGACGGCGCTTCTGTTGGTTGCCGTCCTGTCCCACCCCAGCGTCGCCACAGCCCATGGCCCAGTGAGCGGCGAAGACGACCCCTGCCTGCGCCAAGTCGGGGAGCGCGTGGTGCATTTCAATGCCTATCAGCCGCAATATGAGCTGAGAGGTCAGTACTGCACAGATATTCCCCAGCCCGGCGACACCTTTCTGGTCGTGGACCTCGTGGACCTGGCCTGGCGCACAGAGCCGGTCGGGATGCGGATCGTGAAGGGTGCCAACGGGACAGACGGTGAGATCGTGGCAGAGATTCGTCCCAGCACTCATCCAGACGGTGTGCTCCGGGGCGAAGTCCATCTGGACGAGGGCCTATATACCGTGTCCATCGCAGCCGAGAAGCAAAATCTGATGAAGCGCCCGCAGTATCTGTTGCGGGTCCACATGACCGACTATCAGCAGTTGATGCGCACCGTGGCTGTCCCGTTGTTTGGGGTGTTGCTGGTGGCCTGGCTCGGGTATAAGCTGCTCCGATCCACGTGGCTGCGGAATTGGTGGGCCGTCCGCCGTTCCTAGTTTCAGCAACATCCAGGATCTGGATCACAGGGAGGTGTTGCGGAAATGTGAGTTACTGTTACCTAATCTGTAAAGGAGGGCCATTGATGACATCACCGAATCGTTATCTGACATCCTGGGAAGGTTTTTGGAGTACCACGACCGGAGCACCGGGCGAAATATTTTGGGATGCCAATCCTGCTTATGCGGCTCAACAAGATGTCGTGCTCTTCAAAGATGCTATCGATCCGCAGCTTCCGTTAATTGATCTGGGGTGTGGCAACGGAACGCAAACGCGCTGTCTCGCGGATCACTTTCCAAGGGTAATAGGCACGGAAATTTCACCCGCCGCCGTTGAGATTGCCCGAACGAAGCATGCGGCCCCCAACGTCTCGTACCGGATTCTTGATGTACTTTGCCCTGACGATGCCCAAGCCCTCCACGAGGAAGTTGGTGATGCGAATATCTACATGCGGGGAGTGTTGCATCAACTGTCTCCGGCAGATCAGGCGACGGCGATACAGAGTATCGGGCGGCTACTGGGGACAACAGGAATTCTGTATCTGATCGAACTGTCGTCTGCGGCTGAGCCCTTCTTTGATCAGCTGATCAAACAGTATGGGCCGCCTCCCGGCCTTGCGCGGGTATTCCAGCATCAGATTACGCCCGGCTTGTTGAATGAAAACGATTTGGGTGTCCTGTTTCCACCGGATCGATTTACGCTGATTCGTACCGGCCCGAGCCACATTCAGACGGTGCATACCCTTCCGACGGGTGACGTGGTGAAGGTCCCGGCTTTCTACGCCATCCTTCGGCAGCGGCAGAGCGAAGCATAGCTGCGGCCTGCTGAAAAGCGATGTGAATTCCGGCCACACACCATGTCATCGTCATCTGAATTGACCATTGTAAATAAGTATTTTCAGTTCCAACCCGTTTCGCTGACAGAGACATCGACTTCGATGTGTGTTCATATTGCAGCAGAAATTGATTTACGACCCGTCTTCTTCTCCAGTAATCGAGAAAAGGCTAGCCGTGGTCCGTTCTAAAAAGCTCAGGGCCCAGATTCAGGCCGATCTTGAGGGTGTGAATGCATGTCGGAAGACATAAACAAACCGACCGGACGGTTGACACAAGACCGACCGGTCGGTATTCTTTGCCTATGAAACGGACAACCCCGAAGCTACAAGACATGCTCCTCGATGCCACCGAAGCCGTGGTCGCTCGCCAGGGTATCGCGAATCTCACGCTCGATGCCGTGGCCGCCGAGGCGCGGATGAGCAAAGGCGGCTTGCTGCATTATTTCCCGTCGAAGGACCGGCTCGTCGAAGCGCTGGTCATCCGCACAGCCGAAGGTTGGCGATCCTGCTACACCGAAGCGTACGAGCGCACTCCGGAAGGACCCGGGCGTATGGTGCGAGCGCTCTTGGACCACTGCCTTTCGGACGCCAAGTGCTGGACGGAGGAACTGCGCCGCAGTTCCTCCGCGGTATTTGCGGCGCTCGCTCAGAACCCCGCGTTGATCCAGCCCATGCGCGCGGTCTATGCCGACCTCCATCGGCGAATCGCGCAGGATGGCCTGCCGCCGGGGGTTGGTGAAGCGGTCGCTGCCGCGATCGATGGACTCTGGCTCGATTGGGTGCTGGGAATCGTTCCACTCGAACAAGTCCGCGTCGTTCGGGTGCGCCGCGCGCTGGAGGACATGCTGGCCCGCGCGACATCGGATCGCCGTTCATCCAAGGCCAAGAGTACGCCAAGGAAGCGTTCGGGAGGGCGTCGCGTATGAATCGTCGGAGTTGGATCGGATCTTTTCTATTGCTTGTCATGGTTGTCTCGGTCGGCGTTGGCCTGGCAGCGTGGAAGTATACGGCCATACAGGCAAGCGAGGCCGCCTCCGCGAACCAACCGGAGCCGATGGAGTCGGTGACCGTCGCTTTTGCGAAGGAAATTGAACACCGCCACACTGCCACGTCCATCGGGACGGTTCTGGCACTGCGCTCGATTACCTTGCGTAACGAGCTCCCAGGCACTGTTCGTTATGTCAGCCTTACACCCGGGCAAATCGTAGACGCGGGCATGGTGCTCGTCGCGCTCGATGTGTCCGTCGAGGAGGCTGAGCTGAAGGCGCAGGAAGCGCAGGCCGGCCTATCGAAGACGGTGCTCAAACGCAGGAACAACTTGAGTCATGACCGTGCCACGACCCAGGAGGAAGTGGATCGTGCGCGTGCAGACCACGATATCGCACTGGCTCAGATCGCGCGTACCAAGGCGATCATCGCCCGCAAGACCATTCGGGCTCCGTTCCGCGCGCGAGTAGGAATGGCGGACTTGCACCCTGGCCAGTATCTGAACGAGGGCACCGAACTCACGACGCTGCAGGGTATCGACGACGCAGTGCATGTGGACTTCACCGTCACGCAACAGGTCGCCGCGGGCCTGCGGGAGGGCGACAGCGTCGAAGTCTCCGCCCCCGGCCAATCATCCTCGATCGTAGCCAAAATCGTCGCGGTAGATGCGCGTGTTGACCCCACGACACGCAATGCCATGGTACGCGCGAGAATCGAGGGCGCCGCCAACGCGCCGTCCCCCGGCGCCTCGGTCCGCATCCGGGTTTCGATAGGCCTGCCACGCAAGGCCGTCGCTGTGCCCGTGAGTGCAATGCGCAAGGGGCCGGGCGGCGATCAGGTGTTCGTGATCGAGCCGGACAAAAACGGGAAGACCCGTGCGCACGTACGGCAGGTCGAGAGTGGCGCGATGCTCGGCGACGAGGTCGTGATTCACGCAGGGTTGTCCGCCGGCGAGCGAGTGGCGGTCTCGGGGTCGTTCAAACTGCGAGAAGCCGCGCTCGTCGCGATCGCCGACAGTCCCGAGGATGGGAGTGGATCAGGTCAGGTGATCGTCGGCGACCGCTGAGGAAGCAGGAATAACAAGAGAAGGACATCCGCATGCGCTCGTTCACTGACATCTTCATCAAGCATCCGGTGCTGGCGGTCGTCGTGAACCTCGTGATCGTGCTCGCGGGGTGGCGGGCGCTGACGGCTCTGCCGTTGCAGCAGTACCCGAAGATCGAGAGTTCATCCGTGATCATTACGACGGTCTACTACGGCGCCAGCGCCGAAACCGTCCGCGGCTTTCTCAGTACGCCGATTGAGCGGGTCGTCTCCGCGATCGGCGGTGTCGACTATGTGGAGTCGACCAGCCGCGCCGGTGTCAGCACCGTCACCGTGCACTTGAAGCTGAACCACAGCAGCACGGCGGCCCTCGCCGAGGTCACCGCGCGGCTCCAGCAAGTACGATCCGAGCTGCCGGCTGAAGCCGAGCCGCCCGCGATCGAAATGCAACGGGCCGACCGCCCATACGCGTCATTCTATCTCAGCTTCACCTCCACGGAGCGCAGCGTGCCGGCCGTCACGGATTGGCTGTTGCGCACGCTGCAGCCCCAACTTTCGACGTTGCCCGGTGTCCAGAGGGTCACCTTCGAGGGCGGCCGTCAGATCGCCATGCGCGTCTGGATCGACCCCGATCGTCTTGCCGCGCTCAACCTCTCGCCCGGAGACGTGCAGGCCGCCCTCAAGCGCAACAACTTCCTGGCGGCCGTCGGTCGGACGAAGGGTAACTTGGTACAGATCAACCTGCTCGCGAATACCGACCTGCGCTCTGCCGAGGAGTTCGAGAACCTGATCGTTGCCGACCGGGGAGGCGCGATCGTGCGGCTGAGAGACGTGGCCCAGGTCGAGCATGGGGCCGAAGAGGCCGACATGGTTGCGAAGTACAACGGGAAAGAGGGTGTCTACCTTGGGATCTGGGCGCTGATCGGTTCGAACGAGATCGATGTCGCGCACCGGCTGCGCGATGAGATGGAGCGGATTCGGCCGACCCTGCCGAAAGACATCGACATGCAGCTCGTCTGGGACGGCACGATGTTCATGCGGAATGCGTTGACAGAGATCAGCAAGACGTTATCGGAGACAATCCTGATTGTGGCGCTGGTCGTGTTTCTCTTCATGGGCTCGGTGCGCACCGCGCTCGTGCCGCTCGTCGCGATGCCGGTGTCGCTGATCGGCGCGGCGACGTTCATGTTTGCGTTCGGCTTCAGCCTCAATCTCTTGACGCTGCTCGCGATCGTATTGTCGGTCGGGCTGGTCGTGGACGATGCGATCGTTGTCGTTGAGAACGTCGAGCGGCATGTGCGCCTGGGCAAGTCTCGGATTGAGGCGGCGCTGGCCGGTGCGCGCGAGCTGATCGGTCCGATCATCGCCATGACAATCACGTTGGCTGCGGTCTACACGCCGATCGGTTTCCAGGGCGGCTTGACCGGCTCGTTGTTCCTGGAGTTCGCGATGACCCTTGCCGTGGCGGTGGTCTTATCGGGGATCGTGGCGGTGACGCTGTCGCCGGTCATGAGTTCGAGATTTGTGCATGCGCAGGGCAAGGAAGGCCGGCTGACCACCTTCGTCAACAGAAGGTTCGAAGAGGTGCGCCGTATCTATGCCTGGCTGCTGGACAGTGCGCTGGGGATGCGCTGGGCGGTTGTGGTGGCGTCACTGCTCATCATGATCGCCGTGTGGCCGTTGTACATGTTTTCGCGGCAAGAACTCGCTCCCGTTGAGGATCAGAGTCACATCAGCCTGTTTTTCCAAGCGTCGCCGGACTCCACAGTGGCCGCCACCAACCGCGAGCATTTGCAGGTTGTCAAAGCCATCACGTCCTTTCCCGAGACGGAATTCACCTGGTCGCTGACGGCGGCATGGGGCGGATTCGGAGGCTTGGTCGCAAAGGACTGGCATGGACGGGCACGCTCGACCGAGGAAATGTACGGTGAGGTGTTTGGCGCGGTGTCGCAGGTGCCGGGCCTGCGCGTGTTCCCGCGCTTAGACCCGCCGCTGCCCACTCCCGGCCAGTACGACGTCGAACTTGTGCTGCAGAGCGACGTGCCGCCCGAGCAGATGCTCGAAACGGTCGGCGCCGTGCTCGGCGCTGGGTGGCAAAGCGGCAAGTTCTTGTATGTGGACACCGACCTCAAGATCGACCTTCCTGAGGCGCGTGTTGTGCTTGACCGTGAGCGTCTCGCCGACTTAGGGCTCGACCTGGCGGGGGTCGGCCGAGAACTCGGCACACTCCTCGGCGGCGCGTATGTCAACAGGTTCAACTATTTCGACCGTAGCTACAAAGTCATTCCACAGATCGGCGACAAAGACCGCGCGACGGTCGATCCGCTCCTCAATCTCAAGATCAAGACCCCAGGCGGCCAGCTTGTGCCGGTCTCGACGTTCACGCACATCGAAACGAGCACCGCACCGCGCACTCTGAACCGCTTCCAGCAGCGCAACGCGGTACGAATCTTCGGCGGCGTCAAGCCTGGCGTCACGAAGGAAGAAGGGCTGCGCGTCCTCGAAGTCGCCGCCGCTGCAGCAAGCGGATCCGGCGTCACCATCGACTACGCGGGCGAGTCACGACAGATCCGTCACGAGGGATCTGCGCTCATCGTCACGCTCGGGTTCGCGGTCGTGCTCATCTATCTGGTGCTCGCGGCGCAGTTCCAGAGCTTTCGCGACCCGCTGATCGTCCTGGTTGGCTCGGTACCCCTTGCAATTTCCGGCGCGCTGATATTCACCTTTCTGGACCTGACCACGATCAACATTTACTCACAGGTCGGGCTGATTACGCTGGTAGGACTGATCGCGAAGAACGGCATCCTCATCGTGGAATTCGCCAACACGCTGCAGGCCCGCGGTCTCTCGAAGGCCGCCGCGTTGCGCGAGGCGTCGTTGACGCGACTGCGACCGGTGCTGATGACCTCGGCGGCCACAGTGTTCGGGCATCTCCCTCTGGTGTTGGCTTCGGGACCGGGAGCGGCTGCCCGCAACAGCATCGGCATGGTATTGGTCACCGGCATGACGGTGGGCACGGTATTCACTCTCTTCGTCGTGCCGGTCTTCTACTCGCTGATTGCGGCGCAGCACCAGCCGAGCCCGTCGCATGAGGATCATGAGCGAGACGAGTTGCTGACAGAAGTGAACGGTCGGTCGCTTGAGCAGACAGTTTCCGCTGGTTGAACGGCTGGCCTACGCCGTCTTACGTTTAGAAATTCGTCTTGGCAGCCCATTCTGTAGTCTGTTCCTTTATCGCCTGCCGATGGTTCGTCGTCTGCCGGGATATCGGCAGAACGTCCTAGGCAGTTAGATATGTCTACCAGATGGGGCTTAAACCCTTTACCAAAATAACAATGGGTTATAAAAATAGACTCGATCTTGGTTGCTGGAATGCCCCTTGCGCTTCCTTACATGCAAAGTAGAGAATCGATGCTGAAGATAACAACACTCATTCATGCAGAATCGACAACTCTCAGGCTTGAGGGACGTCTCGCAGGACCTTGGGTACATGAGCTTAAACGGTGTTGGGACTCTATCGTCGACACGATGACGACCCACCCTCTGACTGTAGACCTCTCAGCCGTGACCTATGTGGATTCAGATGGAAAAGATCTGCTGAAGAAAATCCATCGACAAGGGGCCAGGCTTGTCGCGTCCGGCTGTCTCACGAGCTGTCTCGTAAAAGAGATCACGAACGATGTTCGAAGCGGCGAACGTATGAAGTGACCGGATGATGTCAGAAGAACGATTGATGGCAAACATGATGACACAGAATCGAATACACGGACTCACGTTCAGCGTGATCAGTTTTCTGCTCGTTTTCGGCCTTACCGGGCTACCTGGTTGCAAAAAAGAGGCGGCTTCTACGCCGGCTCCTCCCATCCCGGAAGTGCCGGTGGTCACGGTGTCGTCTGGTACGATGCCGGATGAACCGGAGTTCATCGGTCAGACCGAAGCGTCGCGACCGGTCGAAATCCGTTCCCAGGTGACGGGTATCCTCAAAGAGCGGTTTTTTACTGAGGGGCGCGACGTCAAGCGAGGCGACCGGCTCTATCAAATCGATCCGATTCCGTTCAAAGCGGCCATGAGCAGCGCCAACGCCGGGGTGGCACAAGCGGAAGCAAGGCTGGTGCAAGCCAAGCAAAATTTGGCTCGTGTGAAACCGCTGCTGGCGGAACAGGCGGTCAGCCAAAAAGATGTGGACGATGCGGTGGCGGAGGAAATGGCTGCCAAGGCGGCGCTGGAAGGAGCCAAGGGCGATCAGGTGAAGGCCAAGTTCGATCTCGATAACACGCTCATCACTGCTCCTATCAGTGGCCGGATCGAACGGAGTCGTCTCTACGAAGGGCGCCTCATCTCCGCGCAGACCGATCTATTGACCACGATCCACCAGTTAAATCCCATGTATGTGAATGCGAGTGCCCCGGAAGCGTTTGTCCTCAAACGTTTCCGGGACCGCGCGACGAATCGGATCCAAGGCGCGACACTCTACGAACTGCGCGGTGTCATCACATTTACGGACGGCAGCACCTATGCCCATGAAGGCAAGTTTGATTTGCTCGAAGTCGGTGTGCGCTCGGCCACCGGCACCAGAGACTTTCGCGTGATCTTCCCTAATCCGGATAGCGTCCTGTTCCCGGGACAGTTTGTGAAAGTCCGAATTTTGGGTGCCGTGAGAACCGGCGTTATCCTGGTCCCCCAGAGCGGTGTCCAGCAGGGACCCAAGGGACCCATCGTCTTTGTCGTCGGGGCTGATAATAAGGTGGAGATCCGTCCTGTTCGGGCCACATCTTGGCGCGGCAGTCAGTGGTCCATCGAAGACGGGTTACGCGAGGGAGAGCGCGTGATCGTCGCGGGATTCCATATGATCGCGCCGGGCGCGCCGGTGAAAACCGTTCCATATACTCAATCAGACCCAGCCGCTTCCGGCCAGCCGGCAGATGCGAAGCCGGAGCAGGCAAAATGATCCCGCACTTTTTTATCGATCGTCCGATCTTCGCGTCGGTCCTGTCCATCGTGATTGTCGTCGTGGGGTTGGTCGCCTTACAAGGCCTGCCCATCGCCCAATTTCCGGAAATCACGCCGCCCGTCATCCAGATCGAGGCCGATTATCCAGGCGCGAGCGCAGAAGTGATCGCAAATTCAGTTGCGCGCCCGATCGAAGTGCAGCTTCCCGGCATCGACCACCTTCTCTACTACGACTCCACCAGCACCAATGACGGACATATGACCATTAAGCTCACGTTCGAGATTGGGACGAATGTGGACATTGCTCAGGTACAGACCCAGAACCGCCAGAAGCTGGCGGAGCCTCAGTTGCCTCCCGAAGTTGTCCGCCAAGGCATTTCGGTCAAGAAAGTGTCGCCGGACCTGCTGGCGGTCGTCGCGCTCAGTTCCAGCGATCCCACGAAAGATACCGTCTTTATCTCCAACTACGCGCTCCTCAACGTGATCGATAATCTCAAACGATTGCCTGGCGTCGGAGACGCAGTGGTCTTCGGCGGACAGAATTACTCAATGCGCTTGATCCTGAACCCGACCAGGATGGCGCAACTCAGCCTCACGCCCACCGACATTGCCAGTGTTGTCCGCGAACAAAATCGAGACTTTCCAGCTGGGACGATTGGGCGAGAACCGGCGCCAAGAGGCACCGAACTGACGATCCCGGTGATCACGCAAGGCCGTCTTACGGACGTGAAGGATTTCGAGGAGATGATTGTCAGGGCGCTCCCCGACGGGTCGATGATCCGCTTAAAAGATGTCGCCAAGATTGAGCTGGGCGCTCAATCCTATAGTCTCGAGGGCCGGTGGAACGGCAAACCCAATGTGTTTCTCTTGACCTTCCTGTCGCCAGGCGCCAATGCCCTCGATACGGTGAAGCGAGTCAGGAAGGAAATGGACCAGGTATCGAAGAGCTTCCCACAGGGGGTCTCCTACGATATTCCATACGATACGACCAAATTTATCGAAGTGTCCATCACAGAAGTGGTCAAGACCCTGGCGGAAGCGATGGTGCTGGTCATCCTCGTCGTGTATCTGTTCCTTCAAAGTTGGCGCGCGACGCTGATTCCAGGCGTGGCCGTACCGGTCTCCCTCATCGGGACCTTTGCCGGTATGCAGGCGCTCGGCTTTTCGATCAACACCCTCACGCTCTTTGGGATGGTTCTGGCCATCGGGATGGTGGTCGACGACGCCATCGTGGTGGTGGAGAACGTCGAGCGCCACATAGGAGAGGGGCTCTCGCCGAAGGATGCCGCCAAGAAGGCGATGGATGAGGTGACCGGACCTGTGATCGCGATCGTGCTTGTGCTTTGCGCCGTGTTTGTGCCGGTGGGTTTCTTGGGTGGCATTACGGGTGAGCTGTACAAACAATTTGCCATCACCATCGCTATCTCCGTCATCATCTCCGGGATCACTGCCCTCACGCTGAGTCCAGCCCTCTGTTCGCTGGTGCTGAAGCCGGGCCACAGCCAGCACAGAGGTTTTTTCGGTGTCTTCAATCGATTCTTTGGTTGGACGCAGGCTCGCTATACGGCCGTCGTGGGAACGATCCTCAACCGATCGGTCTTATCCATGGTGCTCTTCGGCATCATCGGTCTCTTCGCCGCCGGGTTATTCAAGACGATTCCCTCTAGCTTCTTGCCGGAAGAAGATCAGGGCTACTTCATCACAATCGTCCAGCTGCCGGACGGTGCGTCTAAGCAACGAACCGATGCGGTGCTGAGCAAAATTGAAAAATACTTTCTCTCCGTTCCTGCGATCCATTCGACCGATGCGTTGGGCGGCCAGAACTTCGTCTTCGGTACCAGAGGGCCGAACTCGGCGACGATGTTTCTGCCCTTGCATCACTGGGACGAACGGCAGGGACCGCAGAACCACGTGAAGGCCCTGATCGGCGCCGCCTATGGAGAGTTCGCGAAAATTCCTGAGGCGCTGATTTTAGCCTTTAACGCCCCGGCGATTCGAGGACTCGGCGCCACGGGCGGATTTTCCCTCCAGCTTCAAGATCCTAGCAGTGGAGATTTCAACAAGTTCGCCGGTGTGACCCAAGAGTTTCTCACAAAAGCCAGACAGCACCCGGCGATCGGAGCGGTCGGCTCCAGCTTTCGCGTGAGTGCGCCGCGAATCTTTGCCCATGTGGACCGAGAACGAGCCAAATCGTTGGGCGTGCCGATCTCTGAAGTGTTCGACACGCTGCAGGCCTATTTTGGCAATTTCTACATCAATGACTTCCTCAAATTCGGCCGTGTCTATCGGGTGCAGACGGAAGCCGAGGCGCAATTTCGATCTTCGCCTGAAGACGTCGCCAAGATCTACGTGCGTGCCGTAAACGGACAGCGATCCACCATGATTCCACTCGATACCGTGGTGACGACGGAATTCACCAGTGGACCGGATCCGGTCACCCACTTCAACGGCTATAACACGGCTCTGGTCTTGGGAGCAGCGGCTCCGGGGTACAGTTCCGGGGAGGTGCTCGATGCGCTGGATCAGGTAGCCAGGGAGGTGTTAGTTCCCCAAGGATACGGAATCGACTGGAGCGGGATCTCCTACCAGGAACGCATGGTCGGGCAGCAATCGCTTTTTGTCTTTGGCTTCGGCTTGCTGATGGTATTTCTCGTGCTGGCTGCGCAGTATGAGAGTTGGGCCGTGCCCTTTGCCGTGCTCCTCGCTGTGCCCTTTGGTGTGTTTGGAGCCTTGGCCGCTGTGTGGGTGATGGGGATGTCCAACGACATCTACTTCCAAATCGGATTGGTTACGCTCATCGGACTCTCTGCCAAAAATGCTATTCTGATCGTCGAGTTTGCGAACAAACGCTATGAAGCTGGACATTCCCTGGTCGATGCCGCGATGGAAGCCGCCAAGATTCGATTCCGGCCGATCGTGATGACCTCGATGGCCTTTATTCTGGGCGTCGTGCCGTTGGTCCTCGCCAGCGGCGCGGGTGCAGCCAGCCGTAACTCCATCGGCACCGGTGTGTTCGGTGGCATGTTGGCTGCCACATTCCTGGCCATCTTCTTTGTGCCGCTCTTTTTTGTGCTGGTTCGGAAACTGAGTCGGCGTGGCGCTGGTCAAACGGCTCCCCGCCCTGGGGCAGACTCAATTCCGTCAAGGATAGAAGGAGGACAGTGACATGCGCAGCTTGGTTCTTGCAGTCTTTTCGTTGCTCCTGCTCGCGTGCGCGATGGGGCCCGACTATTCTCGTCCCGACATTCCCACATCCGGTTCCTTTCGCATGGCTGAAGAACCGAAAGATTTGCCTTCCCTGGCGAATATGCCGTGGTGGGAACTCTACCAGGACGAAGAACTCCAGCGTTTGATCCGTATTGCACTCGAAGAGAACAAAGATCTCAAACGAGCGGTCGCCAGTATCGACGAATTCCAGGCGCGCCTGTTCACGGCTCGAATGGACTTTGCCCCTCAATTCAGCGCGACGGGCAATCTTCCCCTCGCTCGCACGGGAGGGTTTCTGTTCCCCGGTTTTCCCAGTGCTTTTAACAAATATGGTCAAGGATCTCTGTCCTGGGAACTGGATATCTGGGGTCGTATTCGCCGGGCGAATGAGGCGGGCTTGGCAGATCTCTTGGCTCAGGAAGAGAACAGACGAGCCGTCACTCTGCAGATCGTGGGTGGAGTGGCGCAGGCGTATTTCGATCTTCGGCAATTTGACATGCAGATGGAGATCTCCACGCGCACATTATCGGCGTGGGAGGAGTCGGTGAGAATTGGTCAAGCACGGCTCCGGCAGGGCATGATCAACAAGCTGGATGTTGACCAATTTGAGGCAGAGCGGGAAAATTCCGCTGCCCGCATTGCGGAACTGAAGCGTCAAATGGTTCAAAAAGAAAACGAACTCAGCGTGTTGCTGGGGAGAAATCCCAGTCAAATCGCCAGGGGACGATCGCTGACTGAACAAATGATGCCGCCTGTGGTGCCCGCCGGCCTTCCCTCAGAACTGCTCCAACGCCGTCCCGATGTTGTGCAGGCGGAGCAACAATTGGTTGCATCCACCGCCAGGATCGGGGTAGCGAAAGCCGAACGGTTTCCAAAACTATCGCTCACGGGAATCCTCGGTGTGGCGAGTCCGACCCTGACGGATATTGTGTCGCCGGGAACCACTTTCGGAGTCCTTGCCCCTGTACTGACCGGCCCCTTGTTGAATGCCCAAACGTTAGGGTTTCAACAGCGGGCTGCAGAAGCACAAGCCAAACAGGCGGTAGCCCAGTACGAACAAACGATTCTCGTCGCGTTCAGGGAGGTTGAAGACGCGTTGGTGGGAGTCAGCACGGCCCGTGAGCAGGCGGCCGCCCAGGAAAGGCAGGTCAACGCGTTGCGGTCGGCCTTGCATCTTGCTAGCCTGAGATACAAAGGCGGCCTGGCAAACTATTTGGATGTCCTCATTGCGCAGCGGAGCCTTTTTGAGGCGGAATTGGCACTGGCCGCTACCCATCGACTCCATCTGGTTTCGGTCGTGCAACTCTACAAGGCCCTTGGCGGTGGATGGTCTCCAGAGATGGACGGACCAAAGAGAAACAGCAAAGGATCGTGAAGACATGGAAAAACCAGCCGACACACGGTACCCAATTCATGACTTGCTGCGGCAGCGTTGGAGCCCGCGCGCGTTCGACGAACGGCTGGTGGAAGCAGACAAGCTTCTGAGCCTTTTCGAAGCGGCGAGGTGGGCGCCTTCATCGAATAACGGGCAGCCCTGGCGATTCCTGGTGGCGACGAAAGAGAACCAGGCTGAGTACGATCGGTTGTTCAACTGTCTGGTCGAAGCCAATCAGAAATGGGCCTATCGTGCGCCGGTGTTGCTGCTCTCGGTGGCGGAACTGCAGTTCGAGGATGGCTCACCGAATCGCCACGCGTATCACGATACGGGTATGGCGGTAGAGAATCTCGTAATCCAGACCACGGCGCTCGGGCTTGTGGCCCATCAGATGGCGGGTTTCAGAATCGATCAGGCGAGAACGGACTGTCAGATCCCACATGGCTATGAACCCGTGGCGATGATAGCGGTCGGCTATCCAGGCGATGCTTCGCTGTTGTCGGATCGTCTGCGTGCACGGGAGGTTCAACCGCGAGTTAGAAAACCAGTGACCGAATTTGTCTACTCAACAACCTGGGAGCAACCGTTGCCTCTTCTCAAATGAGGCATGAAGAACGGCGTGTTTCAACAGGCCGCTGAAAAACTCGAGGTGATACAGAATACGCGAATGGAATCTTATGTATGGGGCTAATATCACAATAGTCGAAGGGTGCTCAAAAAGGCTGTCCAGCAAGGCCGCAGCGGGCGAAGAAGCGAAGGCGTACGCTTCGGTACGTTGAGCCTCTGAGCGATGCGAGAACGATGCTGGCGGACTTTTTAAGCATCCTGTTAAAGGGGAGAGTCGGTCGAATACAGGAAAGGGACAGGTTGATATCATGGCATCACTCAGTGGAAAAATCGCGATCGTTACCGGGGCCTCCAGCGGGATTGGGCGGGCGATCGCAGAGCGATTGGCCGAAGACGGGGCGATTGTGGTGGTGAATTACTGCATGAGCGTGGAGAAAGCGCAGCAAGTGGTGACGGGCATTCAAGCCAAGGGCGGGAAAGCCGTTGCGGTCCAAGCCGACATGAGCCAGGTTGCAGAGGCGCGCCGTCTTGTGATCGACACGGTTAAACAATTCGGTCGACTCGATATTCTGGTCAACAATGCCGGGCGGTTTATGCCCAAGGCGCTTCTCGATACGACCGAATCCGACTTCGATCAGATCATTGCCTTGAACGCCAAAGGCCCCTATTTCGCGATGCAGGAAGCGGCCAACGCGCTCAAAGAGGGTGGCCGCATCGTAAACATTTCGACCGATGGAACCCATTTGAGTTTTCCTGGAGCGACAGCGTATCTTGGTACCAAGGGTGCATTGGAGCAGTACACGAAAGGGCTGGCGCAGGAACTCGCGCCTCAAGGCATTACGGTCAATACCGTCTCGCCAGGTTTTACCGAGACGGGGATGATGACCGATCAGTTCCGTCAGGTCGGCATCCAGCTCTCGCCGTTGAAGCGGCTTGGGCTTCCCAAGGATATAGCCGACGTGGTGGCGTTCATCGTGAGTGAGGAAGCGCGATGGTTGACGGGACAAAATATTCATGCCGGCGGCGGCATCGTGATGTAGGAGGCTGCGGAAAAACTCGGTTGATGCCGAAAATATGGTTGGAATTTTCCGTACGGCGCGAACGTCAG
>JBDTSF010000219.1:0-11859 GCA_039931295.1 Nitrospirota bacterium
AGCAAGCACCTCTCGGATTGCCCGACTCACCCGATCGATCTCGCCAACCTCCGATACGGGAACAATCCAAGCATCTGCGGGTTCTAGTTCAATGCGATAGTGATTCTTCTTCGTTGAGAACCACTCGATATACGGGTGAGGCGCGAGGTTCGGGTGAGGGTCGAACGAAATCAAGTTGACATCCCCGATCTGTGGATTCTCCATGTCGCTAATCACCTGCCCAGCAAGATCCTCGTCTTCAAACCGGGGATTCCGAAACTGAATGACCTGCCCCGCGATATCGGGTTTGAAGTTTCCCCGTAAATACACATCGACAGGACCGACCACCGCAAACACAATCCGTCCCACGATTGTCCCGTCAACGCGATTATCAAGAAACCCTTCCTGCACCCACCGTCCATTCGCAAATTTTTGTGCCATTGAACTCCCTCTAACGAGTCCACCCTCGTCGTTCATGATTACTCATCGACAATCCCATATGAAGCCGGGCTACGGGAAACCACGTGAAAAATAAGACACCCCCTGTGGCTCTACGCTGGCTGGACCTTACCGACCGGGGGCAATGACGATTGTGGACCGCTCCCAAAAGCACCTACCAACACTGACAGCAAAATGAGCCCACCTCCAATCCATCCCTGCGTGTCCAATGTCTCACCAAGAAAGTACCAGGAAAGCCCCGCCGCGTAGGCTGGTTCTGACGAAAAGATCAATGCCACCTGTTGCGCCGGAACAATCCGCTGTACCCACATTTGGATCGCAAAGGCCCCGGTCGCAAGGCCTCCAGTCACCCCAAGCCCAACTAACAACAACGCCGTTGGCGCAAAGGCCTGCGCCGGAGCCTGTTCAACCAACAATGTGGGAAGCAACAGGCCGACCATTGCGATCATTTGCCAAGCAAATAAAGAGGGTGCATCGACCTCACGTGTAAACCGCTCCAGACAAGCAATATGCGCGGCAAACGCCGCGGCACAGCCGAGTGTCAACACATCGCCAAGATTCCCGGATCCGCTGGGCTTCACCAACAACCAGAGACCTACGGTAGCAATTCCTGTCGCCAACCACACGCGTCGGTCAAACCGACGCAGAATTATCGGCACAATGATGACGTAGAGCGCCGTAATGAAAGCAGAGTTTGATGCGGTCGTATAGTTGAGTCCAACCGTTTGGAGGAGATAGCCAAGGAAGAGCCAGCACGTCGCGATCGTACTTGCCTTCAAGAGCGCCGGCTCTCGATGCAAGCGAAGTCTCCATAATAAAAACCCACCCCCGACCAGCAATGCCCCTAGGAAAAATCTGAGAAACAGAAACGACAGTGGAGGAATCTGCGCCAACACCGCTTTTGTAGCAGGGAACGTCGCCCCCCAGATGAACGTTGTCAGCAGGAGCGCGAGTCGTGGCATGGATGGAAGTAGTGCTGCGTTTTGAGTGATAAGTCCAGAGTGTTCTGGCGAAGTCGAAGCAACCGAGCCGTCCTCAGCTCAGCACCCAGAACTCAAAACTTCGTCGTTATGCCTTGCACAGCGAGCAACGACGCTGTTCCGTCGTTCCGGCCTGCTCCATCGCCGCTAACGCTCGCGTCTTATCCGGGTAATCGAACCACCCGCCTTCCCAGAAATCGCTTGAGGAACCGATCGATGTCGATGGCACTTCGGAACAGCGATCCTTATGGAGGGTAACCCGGTCGATTGAACGCGCGATGTGAATCCAATAGCTCACAGACACAGCCTCCACGGACAGACCACGGCATAACCATTCTCTCGCGATTGCATGGGTGAACACAACCACACCAGGACGCGCGATCGGATTCTGAATCAATCTAATACGATGAAGTCTCGTCGCCGATTGAAAGGGTCGATACGGCTTAGGGCAGGAGTTGCCACTCATCCTTCTCGATGAAAACCTTGACACCCGTCTCGAGCTTCTTAATGTCGTCCTTGTCGAACAGCTTCATATATCGTTCGATCCGATCCGGATCATCAATCCGTTCTTCCTGCATCATTCCACTGACACTCTTGTATTTCCGAATCAACAGAGACATCGAAATCCTCCTCCAGGCCACTAGAAGTCCTATGAATGAGATGTGTAGAATAAGGTAAAGCTCAATGGTCGGTCAAGTACGCTCTCTCGCGCAATGCGGTTTTCGTCATGCAACATAAGGACACGAAACATGCCGATCTACGAATATCGTTGTGGGCAATGCGAAAAACACTTCGATGCCACACAAACCGTCCACGCCAGGGTGGAAGACACCGTGTGCCCTCACTGCCAAGCCCAGAACGCCACACGGCTACTGTCTGCGTGCACGACACAGATCAAGGGAACCCGCAAACCCGGGTTTGCTGAAATGAAAGCCTACAGTATGTTAGACGAGCGAATGGACAAGTTCGCCAAACTGCCTCCAATTATGGGCAAACGCGCCGCCCCCGATACGGCTCCCTCTTCCGATCCCTCGACCGGCGGCGCAACGGAGCATTAATAGGATGCTGAAAAATCCGCTCTTTCGACTTTGTGAACATCCTGAGGCTATGTCGTCCTCGCCCTAACATCCACCCATGCCTCGGGAGATCAGGATGGTTGCGAAACTGCTACTCTCGCTCAGCCTCAGTTTTCTGTTCAGCTGTGGAGCAGCCCTCGATGCCCTTGCAGGCGTCGCGGGGAGCCTGACCATCGCCGGCAATGGACCAGAGCTGGCGACTATCGAACCCCTCGCTCGCGCCTTTGAAAAAGCCAACCCGAGCGCCTACCTCGATGTTGTGTGGGATGCCAACTCGAAACCAGCGGAGATGGTGACATCCGGCCAGGCTCAGATCGCCGTCGCTGGAACTGCCGCCTCTGATCTATCCGCAACACCCATCGCGTGGGATGGCATAGGCATTCTCGTGCACCTTTCCAATTTCACGAAAGATATCACGAAGCAGCAAGTAGCCGAGATTTTCTCAGGCAAGATCACCCTGTGGTCAGAAGTCGGTGGCCCCGAGACGAAAATCTTGGTCATCGACAGACCTCGCAACCAGAATATTCGTGACACGTTTGAATCACAACTCGGCATCACCGGCAAGATCGCCGGCTCCGCCAAGGTGATTGGGTTTGATGACCAGGTCGTGAAGACCGTCGTAGGTACACTTCCCCCTCTGTCTGCGATCACCTACTTGTCCCTGAGCCAGGGATTATCTGTTGTCTCAGCTGGCGTCCCTGTCAGACTCCTGCCTATCGACAAGATTGAACCGGAAGGCCCCACCGTCAAAGACGGCCGCTACCCGCTTCGACGGCCGGTTCTTCTCTTGTCCAAAAAGAATTCACATCCCCTGGTTGAAGCATTCACCCAGTTCGCCTTGTCTCCAGCCGGTCAACAGCTCATTGCTGAGACATATATCCCGGTCAAAGACAAATAATCATGTATCATAACGATTAAAGGAGGCTCCATGAAGACATGGCGATCATTGCGGTTCTTGCTGCTGGCAGTCATCGGACTCATAGTTTCACCCAGCATCGCCTCCTTCGCAGAGGAACCGGGCGCGATAGTGGACGGAGCCGGATTCACCCTCTATGATACTGAATCGATTAAAGGATCTGATGCAGGAAAAGTGGAACGAGACCCCGTCTGTGACCGGAGTAAGCGCCCACGGATCGCCAAAGTCGAGCCAGACGAAGCCAAGCCCGGCGACAAGGTCGTCATCACTGGTGAGAATTTCGGCACAAAGGAATGTTTCCATACGGTGACATTTAGTGCAGCCTCAAGTACACCCGTCGACTTTACGTTCATAAGCGATTCGGCAATTGAAACGACCGTGCCGGATGCGAAAGCAGGGATGTCCTTCGTCATCATCGTCGCAGGCGGCGGCAGCGCCCAGTCAAAACCTGTCTTGATTAAGACGAAGTAGGATTGCTCCCACGCGAGGCAAGCCTTCCCGCTATCATACGTGTTCTCCCCGTGTCACTCTCCTGGATCGAACTTGTTTTCGCTCTGCTTCCCTCGACAAGACTCCTGACCCTATGCTAGCTTACGCGCTCATTTTCGCCCGATATCTCTCGCAGAATCTTGAACGGTTTAAGGAACGCGGGACCGGTATGTTCAAAAAAATTCTGGTGGCAAACCGCGGCGAAATCGCCATGCGGATTATCCGCGCCTGCCGCGAATTAAATATCGCCACTGTCGCCATCTACTCCGAAGCCGACTCCACCGGGATCTACGTCAAGAAAGCTGACGAAGCCTATATGGTTGGCCCTGGGCCGATTAAAGGCTTTCTGGACAGCCAACAGATCGTCAACCTTGCGCTACGGATCGGCGCCGATGCGATCCACCCAGGCTATGGATTTCTCTCAGAAAACTCAGAATTTGCGCAGCTGTGCCACACCTCAGGCATTACCTTCATCGGCCCATCGCCTCAAGCCATCGACTTGATGGGCAATAAGGTTAAAGCCCGCGAACTGGCCAAACGAGTCGGTATCCCGATCGTCCCAGGGACCGAAGGCGGCATCACCGACTTCAAAGACGCGCTATCCTTCGCCCAAAAAACCGGATACCCCGTCATCATTAAAGCCAGCGCAGGGGGGGGCGGACGCGGCCTCCGGGTGGTGCGATCGGATGCCGAACTTCGAGAGAACATGGCGGTCGCGTCACGGGAAGCCCAGGCTGCCTTTGGCGACGGAAGCATCTTCCTCGAAAAGTACATCGAACGACCGCATCATATCGAGTTCCAGATCCTGGCCGACCGGCATGGCCACATCATTCACCTGGGCGAGCGCGATTGCTCGATTCAGCGCCGGCACCAAAAGCTCATCGAGATCGCCCCATCATTGATTCTTACGCCATCTCTTCGTGCCGAGATGGGTGAAGCAGCCATCGCCATCGCCAAAGCGGTCGATTATGACAATGCCGGAACCGTCGAGTTCCTCCTCGATCAGGACAACCGCTATTACTTCATGGAGATGAACCCCCGTCTCCAAGTCGAGCATACGGTGACCGAGCAGATCACCGCGATCGATATTGTGCGCAACCAGATCGCCATTGCAGCCGGCATGCCTCTCGACATCACACAGCAGGCAGTCACGCTCCAAGGCCACTCCATCCAATGCCGCATCAACGCAGAAGATCCGAAGAACAACTTCCGGCCTTGTACCGGCACCGTCACGGCCTATCTCTCGCCTGGCGGGATCGGCGTCCGCATTGACGGAGCGGTGTATAAGGACTACACGGTGCCGCCCTACTACGACGCCCTCTTGGCCAAGCTTACCGTGCGCGGACGCACGTGGGAAGAAACCGTCAGCCGCATGAGACGCTCCCTCGAAGAATACGTCTTACGCGGCGTGAAGACGACGATCCCGTTTATGATGGAGATCATGAAGGAGCCGGACTTTATGGCAGGAAATTTCGACACCTCCTACCTGGAGACGCATCCTACGCTGTTCAACTATGACGACTTTGAGCAACCAGAGGATCTGGTCCTGGCACTTTCCGCCGCCATCGCCGCCTACGAAGGGCTGTAAAGAAAACCCAGGTATACACAACTCTTCTATATACAATTCTCCTGATCGATTGAAACTGAATGTACGCCAATGGCCGCAAAACCAAAGAAAAAACCTAGCAAGAAAAAACCGTCACTGGATATCACGCCCGCGGCGGGCAAGCCCATCCTGATCACCGATGTCGCCTTGCGCGACGGCCATCAGTCGCTCTTGGCCACACGCATGCGCACAGAGGACATGCTGCCCATCGCCCAAAAGCTCGACGACGTCGGCTATTGGTCGCTCGAAGTCTGGGGGGGCGCCACGTTCGACACCTGCCTACGCTTTCTTAAAGAAGATCCCTGGGAACGGCTCCGCGCGCTACGCGCTGCCATGCCCAACACCAAACTTCAAATGCTACTCCGCGGGCAGAACCTCGTCGGCTATCGGCACTATGCCGATGATGTGCTGGAACGATTCATCGAACGGTCTGCCACCAACGGCATCGACGTCTTCCGCATCTTCGACGCCCTGAACGATCTCCGCAACGTCGAACGAGCCATGCGGGAAGTGAAAGCCTGTGGCAAGCATGTCGAAGCCGCCATCAGCTATACCGTCAGCCCCGTCCACAGCGTGGAACGCTTTGTCACCATGGCAAAACAGCTGGAGGATTTGGGAACGGATACGCTCTGCATCAAGGACATGGCTGGGCTCTTGGCGCCGCTCGACGCCTATCACCTCATACGCCGGATCAAAGCCGCCGTGAAGGTCCCGATTCATTTGCATTCACATTACACCTCAGGGATGGCCTCGATGACCTCCCTCATGGCGATCCTCGGTGGCTTGGATATGTTGGATACGGCCATCTCGCCCTTGGCAGGCGGGACCTCGCATCCCTCGACGGAAACAATGGTGGCCTCGCTGCGCAACACCCCGTACGACACCGGACTGGATCTGGCCTCGTTCCTCCCAATCACTGAACACTTCCGCACCGTTCGGCGAAAGTATCGGCAGTTCGAAAGCGAGTTCACCGGGGTCGATGCCGAGATCCTCACCTCGCAGATTCCTGGTGGCATGCTTTCGAATCTTGCCGCGCAACTGACCGAACAAAATGCGCTCGATCGGATCAAAGAAGTACTGGATGAAGTACCGCGCGTCCGAAAGGAAATGGGATATCCCCCGCTCGTCACTCCGACGAGCCAGATCGTGGGCACCCAAGCCACCTTGAACGTCCTGACCGGCGAACGATACAAAGTCATCACGACGGAAACCAAGAACTACTTCCTCGGACTCTATGGGCGGGCGCCGGGTCCCCTCGATCACGACATCATGGCCCGCGCGATCGGGGATGACCATCCGATCAAGACGCGACCCGCTGATCGGTTGGAGCCTGAACTGGAAGCGGCCAGAAAAGATCTGCCTGACTCAGCCGCCTCGGTGGAAGATCAACTGTCATTTACCCTATTCCCCTCTATCGCGCGAGACTTCTTCGAAGCACGCGAGAAGGGGGAGCTGGCGCTGGAACCCCTTGAAAGCTTCTTGCCCGGTGGACCGGCGGCGGCCACCGAACTTCATTTAGCTCCAGCCGAATTCAACGTGACCGTCCACGGCGAAACCTACCATATAGAGGTGTCCGGTTCCGGACGGAAGGTAGGTGGCCGCAAACCCTATTACATCCGGGTCAACGACAAACTTGAAGAGGTCTCGTTAGAGCCGATCCAGGAAATCCTAGCCGGTGTGCCGGAAGCTCCCGATGCCGGCAGCAGCGTCAAGCCCAAACGACCCAGGCCGTCCAAACCAGGAGATGTGGCGCCTCCGATGCCAGGCCGCGTCGTCAAAGTGCTCGTTCTAGTCAATGCAGTAGTCAAAGCCGGAACCCCCCTCCTGATCATCGAGGCCATGAAGATGGAAAGCCAGGTCCCGGCCCCGATCGATGGGACCGTCACGGCCATCCTGGTCGCTGAAGGCGACAATGTGAAAACGGATGAAACGGTCATCCAGCTGGAGTAACCTAATAGACCCACGTGCCTCCGTTCATGGATGCAGACAGCCTTATGCTGCACTACTCATCTTCATCCTGCTGTGTCATATCATGACCGCCTGCTCGTCTCCCTCGCCGATTCCAACACATTTCGACGCCATTGAGCGCATGCCCGTCCACACCGTTCTCGTCCACGGCCAGCGAATCGCCTATCTCGATGTCGGCGCAGGCCCGCCGGTCATTCTGATCCATGGCTTCGGGGGATCGATGTGGCAATGGGAATATCAGCAGCACCAGCTGTCGCAGCACTTCCGCGTCCTCACGCTCGATTTGCCCGGCGCAGGCCTATCCGATAAACCTGACATCGACTACCGGCCGGATCAGATGCTGGACTTCTTTGACGGGTTCATGGACTCCGCAAAGATTCCGCAAGCCACGTTAGTCGGCAATTCCATGGGCGCCGGGTTGGCCATCGGCATGGCGCTGACACACCCCACACGCGTCGCCAAGCTCGTTCTTGTCGGCGGGCTACCGCAACACGTCATGGAAAAGCTCACCAGTCCATCGGTGAGGCGCGCCTTGGAAAGCAGTGCGCCGTCCTGGCTCGTTTCATTTGGCAATACGCTGTTCGGCGGCCTGATGATCGAGTCCGTCTTACATGAAATGGTGCATGACCCTGCACTCCTCACACCCGCCATCCTCGAGCGGTCCAATCGCAACCGGCAGCTCCCCGGACTCATCAAACCCATTATGGCCGTCAGAGAAAACGTTCCGTTATGGGAAGCCGGATTTGCCACGCGCCTCGGTGCGATCACCCACCAGACGCTGGTACTCTGGGGAGAAGAAGATCGTGTGTTCCCCATCGCCGTAGGCGAAGAACTCCATCAGACGATCGAGGGATCACAATTCATTCGGGTCCCCAAGGCCGGGCATATCCCGCAGTGGGAACGACCGGATGTGGTCAACCAGGCACTCATCACCTTTATTCGCCCCTAGCAGAGATGATATGGTATCCCGCACATGCGGGCCGCGCTTGGCCACACAGAGACAGGAGGATCGTCGAAGCCCTGCCGTACCGGCATCGTTCTCCTGCAGCCTGCTGACAATACACGTGACGGTCTCATATTCTCGAGAGCACATTCATCATCGCTTCATCTAAGGAGGACACTGTTATGACGGCAACATATCGCATGATCATTGGGGCTACACTCTGCATGGCGCTCGGGTTCGCCGGATGCGCAAGTACCGGCAGCTCCAATTTTCTTTACAAGAACTACACCGTCGCTGACGGCAGCGCTGTGGCTGGTGAGGGCCGCACTGTCCTCTTTCAGGGAACCCCCCTGGTTCTCGCGGGAGCTGGCATCAAAGTTGGAGACACCCTCAGGGAAGTGACGCTGACACAGACGGACCTTTCGCCGCTCGCCATCACCGACACCAAAGGCAAGGGTAAGGTCCGGATCATCAGCGTCGTCCCATCGCTTGATACTCCGGTGTGCGAAGAACAGACTCATTATCTGAGCGAGAAAAATAAGGGTCTCGATAAGATGGTTGAACTGGTCACCGTGAGCGTCGATACGCCTTTTGCACAAAAGCGATTTGCCAAAGAAGCCCACATTGGCAATGTCACATTCCTCTCAGATTACAAAGATGCTGAATTCGGGAAGGCCTACGGACTCTTTATCAAGGGGCCCCACATCCTGGCTCGCGCAATTATGGTGATTGATGCCAACAACACTGTGCGGCATCTGCAAGTCACCCCCGAACTGGTCCAATTGCCGGACATGGACAAGGCCTTCGCCGTGGCCAAATCATTGATCACCGCAGGCTAGACCAACGAGAAGGCTGAGGTCCTGGTTGAGGCTGAGGAGAAGGGAGATGCATATTTCTTCTTAGCCTTAGCCTCAACCTCAGCCTTCCTTTAGAATGAAGAGATGGCCCAATACGATCTTCTCGTCATAGGGAGTGGGCCCGCAGGCCAGAAGGCCGCGGTCCAGGCCGCCAAACTCGGCAAGACCGTTGGGATCATCGAGCGCAAAGCCGTCGTCGGCGGCGTGTCCACCAACACCGGCACCATCCCCAGCAAAGCCCTCCGCGAAGCGGTGCTCTATCTCTCGGGGTTCCGCCAACGCAACCTCTATGGAACCGGCTATCGTTTGAAAGAGACGGTCACGATCGAAGATCTCGCATTTCGCTCCAACCACATCATCAAGAGCGAAATCGAGATCGTGAAGGATCAGCTGGCGCGGAACCGCATCGACCTGATTTTTGGGGAAGCCCGTTTCGTCGATCCTCACCGGCTCCTCGTTCAACAGGCCGGCACGGCAACCGAACATTATGCCCATGTGATCGTCATCGCCGTGGGCACAGTGCCGACCAGACCAGCCGATATTCCATTCGACAGTCACACCATCATCGATACCGACGGCCTCATCACGCTCAAACGCCTTCCGACATCCCTCATCATTGTCGGCGGCGGCGTGATCGGCACAGAATACGCATCGATCTTAGCCATGATCGGTGTGAAGGTCGTGCTGATCGACAAGCGTCCGCGCCTGCTCGAATTTGTCGACGCGCAGATCATCGACGCCTTGCAACGACAGATGACAGATATCGGAGTAACGCTCTACCACCAGGAAGAAGTGGTCGCGATCCTGAAAGAGCCAGACGGACAGGTCACGGTCTCGCTGACACACCGGCCACCGATCACCGCCACGACGCTCATGTATGCCATCGGCCGAATCGGCGCAACACAGCGCTTGAACCTGGCAGCCGTCGGCATCACACCGGATGCGCGAGGCCGCGTGATCGTAAACGAGCATTTTCAAACAGCCATCCCCCATATCTACGCGGCCGGCGACGTCATCGGTTTTCCCGCCTTGGCGTCCACCTCCATGCAGCAAGGGCGCCATGCGGCGTGCCATGCCTTTGGCCATCCCGACCATACCGACACGGACCTCCTGCCCTACGGCATCTATGCTATTCCTGAAATCTCCACGGTGGGACGGAATGAGGAAGAACTGGCCAAGGCGGAGATCCCGTATGCGTCCGGCATCGCCCACTATCGTGAAATCGCCCGCGGGCAGCTCATGGGCGATCAAACCGGCATGTTGAAGCTGCTATTCCATCGCCACACCCATGCACTCCTGGGTGTACATGCCATTGGAGAAGGAGCGACGGAGCTTATTCACATAGGTCAGGCCGTTATGGCCTATCAGGGGAAGATCGACTATTTCATCGACACCGTCTTCAATTATCCGACTCTGGCGGAGTGTTACAAAGTCGCCGCGCTCGATGGGATCAATCGTCTGCCGAGACCCTGGCCCCAGCGGACGCCGGACGTCAAGCATGAGAAGTGAGTCATTAGGGAAGTGAACCCGATACATGGACATAGCGACGTTGATATAATCGCCAGTTGCCATCATCTGAGATCGTATATCTCACATCGTAGGTTTTACCTTTTGCGTGTTACGCCTAACTGGGAGAAACCCCATGTCGTTTACGGACCGCTTAAGACAGCTCGCCACACCCATATGGGATGCCCAACTCATTCATCCATTTGTGGTGGCCTTGGGTAAGGGAACCTTGCCGGAACAGAAATTCAAGTACTACATTCTGCAAGACGCCAGATTCCTCAGTGATCTTGCCCGTGTGTTTTCTGCCGGAGCGCTCAGAGCGCCGGACTCAGAGTCGGCTCTGCGCCTGACGAAGCTCGCCGAAGACACCATCGTCGTCGAACGTAGCCTCCACGAAGGATACGGATCGCGGTGGAATATGACCGCAAAGGAAATGACCGCCGTGACTATGGCGCCGACGAACTACGCCTACACGCGGCATATGCTTACGGTTGCCCATACAGGCTCGGCAGCGGAGATCACCGTTGTCGCCCTCCCCTGCGCCTGGATCTACTGCGTCGTCGGCCAGCATCTCTTGAAACATGGCCCGCCCAAACATGATCATCCCTATCGAGACTGGCTCATGCTCTACGCCTCGCCGGAATTCGCCCAAGTCCAGCAATGGATGCGCAAGAAAGTGGACCAGTGGGCCAAGACGGCGGGAAAAGAAGAGAAGCGGCGGATGGAAGAATCCTTCGTCATCAGCTCGCGCTATGAATGGATGTTTTGGGAGATGGCGTGGAATGAAGAAAAGTGGCCGGTGTAGCGGGGGGCCAGGTCTGGGAGGCTCTCTCCGCTTGCAGCCACAGAGCGCCGTTGACCGCTCTAGGCTTTGCTTCTACTTGACGACGAAAACTCGCAACACCAGAGCTTCGCTAAGGCGTTGCTTCGAACATTCGTCGTCACTGCCTCCGGCAGCCGTTGCAGCTCAGCAAGAGCGGTAGCCCAACGGGGCTCTGATCACGCTCCGAGAACCTCCAAGCCCTGGCCCTAAATAGAACACCGGCCGAGAGGGAGAGAAAATGAAGAAAGAGGAAAAGT
>JBDTSF010000220.1:0-4193 GCA_039931295.1 Nitrospirota bacterium
TAAGGTACCCGATTGTCGCCGTTGCCACTCCGCTACGATCGCGAGACTGGCGCTGGTGCCGATCCGATCCGCGCCGGCCTCCAGCATAGCTAACGTCGTCTTCCAATCTCGAATTCCTCCGGAAGCCTTCACCTTCACGCGGCCGGCGACAGTCTCTTTCATCAGCCTCACATCTTCCACCGTCGCACCGGCAGCACCAAAACCCGTCGACGTCTTCACATAGTCGGCTCCCGCCTCCACAACCAACTGGCAGGCCGTACGCTTCTCTTGCTGAGTCAGATAACACGTTTCAAGTATGACTTTGTGTTCGACGCCCGTTGTCGCCTTCACAACTTCGGCAATGTCCCGTCGCACAGACTCATGATCTCCCGATTTCAGCCGGCTCACATTGATCACCATGTCCAGCACTCGTGCGCCACGCGCCACCGCTTCAACGGCTTCGGCAACTTTCGTCTTCGTCGTGTGCCCGCCCAGAGGAAACCCAATAGGGATGCCAACTCGAATCGTCGTGCCTGCGACAGCGCCCACCGCTTCATCTACATAGCACGGCGGAACAAAAATCACGGTAAATCTGAACGCGATCGCTTCTTGGCACAACCGCAGCACATCCGCTTTTGTCGCGTCCGGCCTAAGCACCGTATGATCGATACAGTCTGGCACATTCCATTCAGACATCGTTCACGACACTCCTTTCTTGTGAGCAACAATCCCCTCCCGAGGAACGACTGACGTCTGGGAGTGAGACCCACGACGAACGGGGCGCTTCTGATATTTCTCCACCGCCTTGTTGTGCTCGATCAACGTCGCAGAGAACTGGTGCGTGCCGTCGTTCCTCGAGACAAAATACAAAAAGCTCGAGTTGGAAGGGTAGAGTGTCGCCCGAATCGCCTGAATGCCCGGGCTGGCAATCGGTCCAGGCGGTAACCCCTGCACCCGATAGGTATTGTAGGGACTGGGACTCGACAGGTCTTTCTTGTGCAAATTTCCGTCAAATTCAGGCAAGCCATAAATGACGGTGGGATCGCTCTGTAACGGAATGTGTTTCTTGAGCCGGTTGTGAAACACCGCAGAAATTTCAGGCCGCTCGTCCCCCGATCCGGTTTCCTTTTCAATCACGGAGGCGAGAGTCAGCACCTCATGCATCGTCATCTTGAGTTCCTGCATCCGGGCGAGAAGATCCGGCCCAACCATCTGCTTGAGTTGCTCGACCATGGTCACCAAGACGTCGCGCGCCTTGACCGCACGAGGAAACTTATACGTATCGGGATAGAGATACCCTTCCAGCGTCTCGGCCTTGATCCCAAGCGACGCAATGAATGTCCGATCTTTCGCGAGCCGGAGAAACTCCGCGCGATCCGTCAGGCCATCTTGAGCGGCTAAGTCGGTGATTTGGACGAGGGTCAGCCCTTCGGGAATCGTCAGTGAGTGGAGCACCACCTGGCCATTGAGCAATATCGCAAGAATCTCCGCCGGAGTCATGCCGGCGTTCAACTCATATTCGCCGGCATGCACTTTCCGGTCGGCAGATTGAAATTTTCCAAAAAGAATAAAAGAAAAACCGCTCTTGATCAATCCTTCTCGCTCAAGCAACGTCGCGACATGTTGAAACGTCGAGCCGTCAGGAATCACGACGACTTTCGAGGGAGGGTGCGCTTCCGGGGGGATAGCCGGGCCTTCAGCCCAACGAATCGCCTGATATGCCGCGGCGCCAAGTGCGACCATTGCGACCAGCAGACATCCGAGAGCGATCCGCAGTTTCATGAGGTAGTTCTACCGTTTCTCCATCTGCATCTGTATCCGCCCATGACTCCGTCTCTCGCGTCACTACCGGTTCAAGGCTTGCCAGATAACTCTGGAGGAGAATCGACGCGGCGATGCGATCAACTATACCTTTCCGTTTTTTCCGGCTGACATCGGCCGCGATCAAGAGATCTTCCGCCGCCTTCGTCGTCAACCGTTCGTCCCATAGAACAACGGGAACAGGTACGCCCTCTTCCAATCGAGCCTGAAACTCACGCATCGCCTGAATCGCGGGGCCCTCGCGGCCATCCAACTGAAGGGGAAAACCCAATAGGACTTGGCCCACCTCATGCGTCCCGACCAGAGATGCGATATGGGCAATGTCTCGATCCAAGGTACGCCGATTGAGTGTCTCAAGCGGTTGAGCCGTCCAACCCAACTCATCGCTCAGGGCGATTCCGATCCGCTTCGTTCCATAATCAATCGCGAGGATTCGCTTACCCTCCATGAGTGTACCGCTGCAACGTGCGCTCGACCAGTCCAAAGACCTTTTCCAACGCCCCATCCAACCCGGCAGGATCCTTCCCTCCAGCCTGCGCCATTTCTGGCCTGCCGCCGCCCGTCCCACCGACCTCCGCCGCCATCTCCTTGATGAGATCGCCAGCCTTCAGCCGATCAATCAAATCCTTCGTGACGACCACCAGCAACGAGACCTTGCCATCATTGGCGGCGCCAAGAGCCACCACACCGCTTTTCAACTTGTCCCGCAACTGATCAGCCAACGCCCTCATCCCGTTGACATCCAGGCCATCGGTTCGCTGCACATGCACCTGGATCCCGGCGACTATTTTCGCTGTCGCGTCGACGGTTGAGCCGCCGGCCATTTTCAATTTCAGCTCCTCCAGCTCGCGCTCTTTGTCTTTCAACTGCGTCAATATCTTTCGCGTTTTAGCGACCAACTCGGACTGGCCGGCCTTGAGCAAGTCAGAAAGTTCTCGAACGTCCGTTTCCAGTTTCTTCATGTGCGTGAGCGCCCCGCTCCCGGTCTGAGCTTCGATACGGCGCACACCTGCCGCCACGCCGGTCTCTGAGACAATCCTGAACAGACCAATGTCCCCCGTCTGCCGGCAGTGCGTACCACCGCAGAGTTCTTTGCTGAACGATTCGACCGTCACCACCCTTACTTGTTCACCATATTTATCGCCGAAGAATGCCAGCGCGCCTTTGGCAACCGCATCCTGAATGCTCATGACCTCGGTCGCGACCCGCTCGTTCTTCCGCACCTCATTGTTCACGACCATTTCGATCTCATCCACATCGCGTGAAGACAACGGTCTGAAATGCGCAAAATCGAATCGCAAGCGATTCGGCCCGACCAGCGACCCGTACTGTTTCACGTGAGGACCCAGCATGTCGCGCAACGCGGCATGGAGCAGATGGGTGGCGGTATGGTTCCGTTGCGCGTCGTGCCGCATGGTCGCATTGACGGTCATGTGCAGTTGCTCACCCTCACGAATTCGCCCTTTCGTCACAGTCCCCTTGTGCAGAATCACCGTCGGTGCCGACCTCATAGTTTCTGTGATCTTCACCTGCCCATCACGGCCCGTCAGGATGCCCTGGTCGCCGACTTGCCCACCACCCTCCGCATAGAAGGGCGTCACGTCTAGGACTAATTCAACCTCATCGCCTTCCGCCGCTTCTTTGACTAATCGGTCGCCTTTCAAAATCGCCTGCACGAGACTCTCGCTCTCTAGGCGATCATAGCCGATAAACTTTGTAGCCCCGACACGTCCGGCTAGTTCAGAAACGGCGGGCCGGGTTGTTTCCTGTTCGAACCCACCCGTCTTGCGCGCACGATTTCTCTGTTCTTCGATGGCCTGATCGAACCCTGCCTCATCGAGCATCATTCCCTGCTCACGACAGGCCTCTGCCATTAAGTCCATCGGAAACCCATAAGTGTCGTATAGCTTAAAGACCTCCGAACCAGAAAGAACCTTGCTTCCAGCCGAGCTCGCCTTTGCCATCATTTCATTCAGAATCGGCAGGCCTTGATCGAGCGTGGCGATAAACCGTTCTTCTTCGCCTCTCGTTGCCTCGGCAATCGTTGCAGCCGCGCCTTGAACTTCCGAATAGATCTCGGCCATCTGGCTCACAACCGCCGCCGTCAATTCATAAAGGAAAGGCTCGACGATGCCCAGCAACCGTCCATGGCGAGCAGCCCGGCGCAGAATCCGGCGGAGCACATAGCCGCGCCCCTCGTTCGACGGCAAGACACCATCCGCCATCAAAAACGTGATCGCACGAAGATGGTCCGCAACCACACGCATCGACCGATCAGTAATATCTTGCCCCCCATACCGAACCCCGGCCCTGGCGGCCACGGCACTGAGCAGCGGGGTAAATACATCACCATCATAGTTGCTGTAGACGCCTTGCGCGACGGCTGCCAGCCG
>JBDTSF010000221.1:0-1960 GCA_039931295.1 Nitrospirota bacterium
GGAACCCACAGCAGGCTCGATCGAGAGAGACCAAGCGCCAGTTCGTCTAACCAGGCTGACTGCCCAGCGAACCCGTTGATGGCGCGAAAGAGCGATTCATCCAAGCTCATGTGGATGACGATAAAGCGTCACCTGTCATTCGTCAACCGTCAATTGTCAAACAGCGGGAGAGGGGCCAGATGAGTTGTCCGGTGGGGCAAGCTATCAGCTGCACGCCAATAGCCATCGCCTCTTGTGATTACTGCGTACGGAAATGGATCCGTACGGTGAGTTCTCCATCGATCGGTTCATCTCCCTTCAACTGAGGGTCGAAGGTCCATTTATTTAACGCGGCCATGCCGGCAATGGTGAGTTCACGATGCTTGGCCGGCTCCAACACGACCACCGTCACCGTCGCATTTTTTGAGACCAACATGCGCGCTTTCATCCAATCGTCGAGTTCTTTGCCTTCTAAGGCAGGCGGAATAGCCGGCCAAGGTGTGGATTTGGGAACCGGTCCAAGCTGTTGATCCTTGTTGAGCGGCAGCCCATGGACATGAATTTCCGGTAATTCGAGAATATCCTCTTGATGATCGCTCTCGTGTGTGGCCTCATCGCCAGCCACAGCAAATACCATGGCCGGCCAGAGGCACATAACGAAGACGCCTACCTGTGCAACCCTATAAGCTTTCTGCACAACAACGCTCCCCACATGTTTTAGGCTACGACCTGGGCTAAAGAGAATTATTCCCATCTTGCCTGAACCTTGACCTTGACCTCAACCTGGCAGTCCCTAGAAGAAATACTGAGCACGGAAAAAGAACGACCTCGGCATCCCCGCATGCGACACGCCCAATCCGATACTCCCCTCGCCTTGATTGATGAAGTATTTCTGATCCAGCAAGTTCAGCACGTCAAACCCCAACAGAAGCTTCTGATTGTCCCACGGCAACGGAATGACGTGCGTAAGGGACATATTGTAGACCGTGTAGGACGGACTGTGAGTAGAGTTCGTCTTCCCGCCCTCTTCCGCCGTACGCAACCCAGAGGCAAACAGCGTCTGGCCTGTGATTGTGGTCCGCTCCAAAAACCGATAGGCTACGATCGCGGAACTCGTCAAGGTCTGCTGGTGATCGCAATGCACCCCGCCTTTCGAGTTGATGTCGGCAATTTCCGCCGCTTCGAGCAGGGTGTGGCCGGATTGGAGCCCGTAGCCCTTGCACTGCCCCCAGGCCACATTGCCGCGCGCCGTCAGGTTATCCGTGACCTGAAGTTTCAGGGCTCCATCGATGCCTCTCGTCCACCCTCGTTCAAATGCGAAGTAATTCAACAAGGGCGTATTGCCGAACTGGCCGGCATCCGCGAGATAATTGGCGAGCTTGTAATAGCCGGTCAGTTGTAATGTCGCCCAACTGGTCAACGCATGGTAGCTCCCCACCTCGAAATAATGGGCCCGTTCAGCTCGAGTCAAATTATTCGTCGTATCTTCCGGCGCTGCCTTTGTTCCCGTAGTATTGAGTTTCGCAAAGGAAATGGCTTCGAGGTTCGGTGGCGTAAACTGCCGCCCATAAAAAACATGGAAGATATTCGATGGATCGGCCTTGTAGGTAATCCCGACCCGCGGGCTGATTTGCGCCTCATCGCGCTGATACTGCACCACATCGGCTCGCACACCCAGGTTGAAGGTCCACCGATCGTTCGGGCTCCACTGATCCTGAATCCAGAATTCCTGTCGGTAGCCGATCAGCCGATTATCCGCGTTCAGCCCCAACACATTCCCCGTCGGGTTACCCGCTCCGTCATCCGCGAACGTGAATAGCCTTGTCTTGTTCACCGCCTGCGTCCGATCGACCTGGAATCCAGCTTTGATCACATGCTCTTTGTTGGGGATATAGGTGTGATCCATGCGGACTCCGCCTGAATACGCGTTCCGATCCTGGCTGGCCGCAGAGAACGGCTCAGCCGGGTCCGCCGTGTAGGC
>JBDTSF010000222.1:0-2523 GCA_039931295.1 Nitrospirota bacterium
AAACGACGATAGGCTAGGCTATGGAAGGATACGTGTCAACCACTTGATCGAGAAAATTTTGGCTGTTCAGGAAAGGATCGATGCGAAAAGCAGGGGACGAAGATGGATGTAACCAGCAGGTTGTTGGAATACTCCTAACCGTCCCGAGGATTGTGTGGTGAGGATCGCTGTGGAAACCCTTCGAAGACCAGCCTCGGAATCGGCAGGCAAGACCTTCTGGCCGCACGCTTAAGTGCGGCGCATGACACCGCACATAGACATCGGAACCATTAGCCCGCATTATTCATGACGGTTCGTCGCGAAATCGCTGAGCCGCGTCGCGAGACCAGCGCGCGGAGCCCTGAAGACCCGATGCGTACTCGTGCAGTACGTAGAGGGTCTGAGGAGCGAGCCCGCTTGCTGTAGACTTGGCAGCAGCGGATCGGCAACTGCAGCAGAAGTGTTCATGAATAATGCGGGTTAGCAGGCAAGCCCCATCTTCTACGGTGAGATTCTCCCTGCACCTCTTGCATATCGGGATCGTAGGAATTACTCCGTCTTGGCCTTCATCTCCTTCACTTTGCCTTTGGCCCGCTCAAGGGCGCCCTTCGCGTTTCCTTTTCCACGCTCCATCGCCGCACTCATTTTATTACCCTTGGCCGCTTCGACCTTGGCCTTGACTTCCCCCTTGGCTTCCTCCGTCGTCGCTGCCATCTCACCCTTAGCGGCTTCAGCCTGAGCCTCCCGCCTGGTCCAGCGTCGACATCCCGAGCAACGCCACACCCACCGCCATCACCACCATCATATTCATCGTGTTTCTACTTAAGTTATAAAATTCTCCGTGACTCGCGTACTGTTCGCTTTGAGAGTATCCTCTCCAGATCATGTTAACAACGCCACCCGTCGATATCCAACCAGCCTGAAACGAAGATCGAGGTGGCGGGGTTCAAACATTCCTCCTTTCACTCCACCACCCAGATCGCAAAGCCCTTGGCGTCACGCAAGATATGATCGGTTGTGCCGCCACCGAAGATCTGTTTGATCCGGGATATCCCCTGCCGCCCCACAACGATGGTATCGTGCTGTCCACTTCGGGCTTCTTCGAGAATGCTTCTGGCGATATTGTCATCATGACCATACTTCACCGCCACGTGGCTCATGTCGAACCCGAATTGTGCCAGCGCCTCGCACGCCTGCATCAGGACATGGCACTCGGATTCCCGTTCCTTCCGAATCCAGGCTTCTTGCTCATTCCGCAACTGCACGCTCAATTGCGCCTCGGCGACAGGATTCTCCGATCCACCATGCTCCAGCAATCCCCGCGGTATGGGCTTGAGCACATGAAAGAGCGTGAGGACGACATCAGGCGTCCGGCCTAGGAGAGATCCAACATACTGGACAACGCGATAGGAGTTCTCGGACTCGTCGACGGCCAGGAGAATTCGCATAACAACCTCCTTGGCAAGGTGGGAAACCGGTGCACCGGTATATATTATCCCTCTTGATTTCCCCGATTCCAAGAGGCTGCCAGAGCAAGTCCATGACCCATTTACCAGGGGTTAGAAGCCTGGCTGACATCGCCTTCGTGACGAGACGAAAGGTCAGCACACTTACGCAGGATGCTCAAAAAGGCCGTTCAGCAAGGCCGCAGCGAGCGAAGAGGCGAGGAGGTACGGACCGCACTTCGTGTAACCGTTCTCCCTTGCAATGAATCTTGGCGAACGGATAAGCCCCTTCAGTATTTCGAATATCCGAGACGTGCACCGCAACGTTGAACCTCTGAGCGATGCGAGAACGCCGCTGGAGGACTTTTCAGCATCCTGTTAGTGGTTAAGGAAGGATGATGGCTTGCTCGGAGTGGCCGATCGATTTGAGCGTCGTTTCCAGCGCGTCGGTCATTGGCGGGGGGCCGCAGAGAAAGACCACGGTGTCAGGACTGGGCGGCGGCAGATGCACGCGCAGCATGGTCTCGGTGATACGGCCCGTGCCTTGCGACCAACCTGCGGGCGGCTGTTCCAGCACATGATAACAATGGAAGCTCGCGTGTTCTCGCACATCCTCGTCCCACTCCTCTCGGAAGATGATGTCGGCCTCGACCTTGTTGGCAAAGACCAGAAACAACTCGACAGGGAGGCTCTGGGCAAGAATCCAGCGAATGATAGAAATCATCGGGGTGATGCCCGTACCGCCCGCCACAAAACCCACCTGCTTCGCCATGCCGTCAACCCAATGGCCGCCAGGATTCGGCCCGCTCATCAGCACGCGGTCTCCAGGCCCGTGCTTGTGGAGATACTTCGACACCACGCCGGTTTCGTACCGCTTAACCGTCAAATCGAAATACCCCGTGGCGCCGGGCATCGACGACGGTGTGTAGGGCCGCTTTACCTGTTTTCCGTCAATCGTTGCATGGACATACAGAAAGTCTCCTGGCAACATGTCCAACGTGGCATCGTCAGGCAGGGCAAAGCAGAACGTCTTTGTGTCGTGGGTATTGTGATGAATCGCCGAGAGCTCGTAGGGTACGGGCGTCTTCGACTTGATGCG
>JBDTSF010000223.1:0-4341 GCA_039931295.1 Nitrospirota bacterium
GTTTTAAATATGACGGTCGGCATGATTCGCTCTCGTTACGTGAAGTGCCTGGCGAGAGATGGCTCAACGCGTCGCGAAGCAGGAAACAGGAATAAGGCAAGAGCGACGAATAGAAAAAGGAGTGGATTCGCGTGTACGGCGGGGAGGCGCATTCTGTCGTTTATCCATACTTCTTTTAGTAGCAATCTTGAGCGCGATTCCGTCGTATGCAGTGCGCCGGAGAGTCAACTGGAACGACAGCTGTCTGTTACCACTCTGCCATGAACAGGACTGCTCGCCGGCAAGATCATTTCTTCTCGCATGCCACTTTCCAGAGCGTTCGATTGATCGTACCAGGGACAACCGGCTCCCACGGCAGTTGCTCCATGGTACTGTACACCACGTTTCCGTTTCCCATGTTACCTGAGAACCACGTATAGCCAAGCATACGGGTACGCTCTTCTGCACAATCGTATTCGTTGAACTGCTTCATAGACAATAGCGAATCGCCCGCCACGGTTTGTACGGTATTGTAGTCGTACAATTGCCACCTTTTTACCAGACTTCCGTTGCGGCGAAGGGTGGCGGGATCGACGTAGACTTTTAATCCCGCTTCGTCGTCGCCACTCGCCAAGACCCATTCGGCATAGACTGGTTGGCTACTCAGTATCAGAACCATGAGTAGTAACCCGAGTCCTAGCAAGTAGCTCTGTGAAGGCCTAAGGAAAAGGCTCACGTAACGGGACAGATCGTATGGCATAGGAAAATGACCTTGGCGGCGAATCGTGATAGGCATAGGCACCCTCGTAGCGTGGTGTATTCTAAAAGGGCTAAGATTGAGGATGCAAGATCAATGAATTGCTCTGCGCAACGTGACGGACGGGCTGGTATAGTTAACGGAGGAAACCTGTCGCCGAAGGAGGGATGCTCATGACGTCGAAACATTCTGATGCAGGTCATGTGGGAAAGGGAAATCTGTCTCCTGAGCCTGAGTCGATGCAGAAGTATTCAGATGAAGTGAGGGAACGGATTGCGAAAAAAGCCTATGAACTCTATGAGCAGCGAGGTCGACTGGCGGAGCGCCATGTAGAAGATTGGTTGGAAGCTGAAGAACTGGTTCGGAAAGAGATGACTGACACCGCACAGGTCTCGTCCTCCGGGAATAGTGAATGAGGCGGTGTCTGTTGCTCCCCTATGCCCGCACACGCGTGCAACGAGACGTACGCCACCTGTTCCCCCGCGAGTCCCTCCCCTCCCCCACTCTGTCTCTGTCATGCTTTCAGGCAGGAGCGATGATGGACTGGGCTTTGATCACCAGGCGTAGGCTTCTGGCGCAGGCCCACCGGGGCCGGGGAAGATCTCATCAAGCTGTTTCAGCGTCTCCTTGCTCAACCTGAGACTCAGGACCCGGATCGTACCATTCAATTGTTCCATCGTACGCGGGCCAATAATCGAGGATGTCACGGTCTTCTGATGCAGCAACCAGGACAGGGCCACATCGGCTGGACGCTCGCCGAGCTGTGCGCACAGTGCTTCATAGGCTTCCACCTTGGGGCGATAGGTCTCAACATCTTTCTTGAGATCTTCCTTCGCGCGTCGACCGACTGTGGCTGGTTTCAAAGACCCAGCCAACAACCCGCGGGCGAGCGGACTCCATGGGATCAGGCCGATGCCATAGGCTTCGCAAGCTGGAATCACTTCTAATTCAACTGTCCGCTCGTTCAAATTGTAGAGACTCTGCTCCGACACGAGGCCAAGAAAGTGGCGGCTGCGAGCTATTTCTTGCGCCTCAGCCAGATGCCAACCGGCAAAATTGCTGCTGCCGATGTAGAGGACCTTGCCTTCGCGGACTAATTGCTCCATCGCCTGCCAGATTTCCTCCCATGGCGTCTCCCGATCAATATGATGCATCTGATAGAGATCGATGCAGTCGGTCTGCAGACGCCGCAGGCTCGCCTCACAAGCTCGTTTGATGTGCAGAGCCGACAACCGAGATTGATTCGGCCAATCGCCCATCCGACCGAACACTTTTGTTGCCAACACGACTTTTTCACGCCGGCCTCCGCCTTGAGCGAACCAACGTCCCATAATCTGCTCGGTCCAGCCTTCGCCGACTTTCCAACCATAGACGTCCGCCGTGTCGAAAAAGTTGAGACCCAACTCCAGCGCTCGATCCATGATGGCAAAACTGTCTGTCTCGTTGGTCTCCGGTCCAAAGTTCATCGTGCCGAGACAGAGCCGGCTGACTTTCACGCCAGCCCGACCAAGATGAACATATTCCATCAGTAAGACCCCTTGTCACACACGCAATGTATTCTTGTGCACGGATGGGATAAGCGCAAAACGCTCATGACTCCTCCTCCTCTTCAATGTCCTCGATCGATTGTTTGAGTGCCGAGACAAAGGCGTCCGGATGCGCTAGCGCGTTCTCCGTCAGTTGGAACTCAGAAACCAGCACACCGGCTCTATCGACAATGATCAACCGATAACCCTGTTTCACGCACATGCCCCATTTTCATGTGAAGTCATGCACAGGAGGCTACCATAGTTGGAGTGAGACTTCGATATTGAAACAGTGCGGGTGGCGAGTCTCTTGACGAAGCTCGCATAGTGCGGCATGCTCCGGGCAAGAATATCGTGAGAAAAATGAGAAGGAGACGCGATGGCAGCCGCATCAAGCATGTTACCGCTCGGAACACCTGCGCCTCCATTTGCGTTGCGCGATGTGGTAAGCGATCGGATCTACTCGCTTGACTCGTTCGCTGACAAGACAGCCTTGCTGATCATGTTCATCTGCCGTCACTGTCCCTATGTGGTGCATGTCGAGTACGAGATCGCCAAATTAGGGCGAGACTACATCGACGCGGAGCTTGGTATTGTCGGTATCAGCAGCAACGATCCGACGCAATATCCTGATGATGCACCGCCACGACTGAAAGAGATGGCCGAACGCGTGGGCTTCACCTTTCCCTTGTGTTTTGATGACACACAGGAGATTGCGCAGGCCTATCGGGCGGCCTGCACCCCTGATTTTTATCTCTTCGACCGGGAACGGCGGTTGGCCTACCACGGGCAACTCGACGATAGCCGCCCTGGGAGCGACAAGCCGGTCACAGGCCGCGATCTTCGCGCCGCGATCGATGCGTTGCTTACTGGGAAGCCGATCGACGGTAATCAGAAGGCCAGTATAGGCTGCAGTATCAAGTGGAAACAGTAAAAGGAATAGCGCCGCTGCGGTTCCTTAGGTGAGATGGCTCAGTTCAAAAAAGTAGAATGTTCCCGGTTATTTCTCGATAGTATCGGAGCACAATCGGAATATCTGCGCGTCCCTTTAACGCAAAACCAGACCCAAGAATCTCGAAACCAAAAGCTACGGAGTCTTCACGCACCGAAACCCGGTGCCCATACCCCGGGCCGACGGCAAATGAGAGTCCCGATCTGAGGAGCGCAAATCCTTAGCACCGCTGCCCCAGGAACCGCCACGTATCACTTTGGACTGGCCCTGGAGTGGCCCTGTCGGATTCTTCGAAGGGCTGGACGCATAATAGTCCTGGTCATACCAATCGCTGACCCACTCCCAGACATTCCCGGCCATGTCATAGATGCCATAGGGACTCTTGCCTTCTTCATACATTCCCACCGGCGACAAGACATAATGATCGCTCCACTTCTCTTTCTTCATATTCGCATGAAACCCCCTCGGCAGCTCATTACCCCAGGGATAGGTCCGGCCATCTGCCCCCCGCGCTGCCTTCTCCCACTCCGCCTCCGTTGGTAAGCGCTTGCCGGCCCAGGTGCAGTAGGCGGTCGCATCCGCCCAGTCCACATTGATAACAGGGCGGTTCTGATGGCGGGATTTGTTCATGATGCTCCAGTCTGGCGGTGCTGCCTGGGACGTGGATTCTAAGAACTTCGCATATTGCCCTACCGACACCTGGTATCGATCCATAGAGAAGGCATCCACATAAATCCGGCGCACCGGTTGTTCGTCTGCATCGCCCGTCGCACTGCCCATGATGAACTCCCCCGCCGGCACCATCGCCATCGATCGCTCGTGATGCGGGACCACCGTCGGCTGCTCCTGATTCAGTGGGGACACCTGCTGAATATCTTCTTTGACGTGGTAAGCACGAGGCTGTTGTTCACCGGCAAGACCCAGCTTGCTCGCCACGGCATCGGCCTGATGTGGTCGGAGGTCGGTTTCAACGACCTCGGGCGCTTCCTGATATTTATGCTGGTTGAAAAACTCGCCGCCTGGAGTAAATTTTTTCGCAGGATCATCAGAGAGTGCTGCGGCCATCGTCGGGTCCGCCTCGAGCCAAAGCAACGCGATGAGCGGAAGAATATTTTTCATACACCACC
>JBDTSF010000224.1:0-6123 GCA_039931295.1 Nitrospirota bacterium
CGATCCAAACCAACTCGCGGAACCGCCGGAGCAACGCGAAGGTGATGCCGGTGACATCGGAATAACCAAAGATACTCAGCAGGAGCATGTTCCCGCCGTCTTGGGCGCCGAGGCTGCCGGGGATGAAGAAGGTGCCACCTTTAATAAAGACGGAGAGGGCACCGATGGAGATGGCGGAGAGCGCCATGGCCGGACCGCCGAGGTAATAGATGATGACGTAGACTTCCAAGGCCTCCGCCATCCACCCAAGGAAGAACAGTCCGGTAGAGGAATAAAAAGCTGGACGATTGTGCCGGTAGAACTCCAAGATCGTTCGATCCAGCGACCGTAATTGTTTTTCACGCGCTTCGAGGTAGGCAATCTTCAGCCCGATCTTCCTCAGAAATCCCAATAACCACGTAAAGAGGCCTTGCCGTTGCACGAACAGGAAGGCCGCAGTCCCGAAGGCCAGCAATCCCACACTGACGAGTGCCGCGGCCACGGTCTGACCGGATGAATCGTTCCCACCTAACAGCCACACGGCCAGCGCAATGCCGAGCAAAATAAACAACACCTCGGCAATTGTCATCGTCGTTTTTGCAATGATCACTGAGGCGAGCCCTTCCACGATCGGCACGTTCTGTTTTTTGAGGAGATAGGCTTTAAGCGGCTCACCTCCGACGTAGGCGGTCGGCGTGGTCATGTTTACTACTTCACCGGCAGTTCGAATCGCAAGTACACGCCAGAATGGAATATCTTTCGCCGACGATCCCAACGTGACTTTCCACCCGTACGCTTCCACGATATACATGATGACGGAGGGAATCAGCATCACGAGGAGTGCGATCGGCCCGAGCTGCGCCGCCGCATCGAAAATCTGTCCAGGGCCGATATGCCAGACGATGAGTGCGAGGGTGAGGAGGCCGACAAAGAGGAAAAGGAGTTTAAACACGGATCCTGGCAGACGGTCTGATAACCCAGAGCATCAGAAGCGAGAATACCACTGAACCCATCGCAGCCAGACCGAGAAACCAATCGAGCTTACCGATGACGGCGAATATCAGCACGACGACGGAAAAGTCTCGGCTCGCGACGTTCTTGAGCATGAAGTCAGACCAGGCGGCCTGTGTCGGGGTCTTCCATCCATTCGATGACTTGATTTTTTGCGCGCGGGTGACGAGCCAAAATGAGAGCCCGTTTCCAAGGACCGCAGCCGAACCCAGTGCGAGAGAAATCCAGGCACCGTCGCTTCCAGCCATGCGCAGGTAGGAGCCCACGGCAATGCCGGCAAAGATCGCCATGTGCACCACATTGTCCATTGTGATATCGAGCCAGGCCCCGAACGGCGATTCGGTGAACGTCAGCCTCGCGACTTCACCATCGCAGCAATCGATGATCGCCGCCAGCTGGAACAACAGTGCGGCTATGATGCCGGCGCTATAGGTCCCGACGCCAAAACTGGCGGCTGCGATCAGTCCAACCAGGGTCGCCAGGATCGTAATGATGTTCGGCGAGAAGCCTGCGGCGAGAAAGATACGCGTGAACCAGTGGGAGACCTTCCGATTGAAGAACCGGTCGACGAAGCCTTCGAACTCGCCCTTGAGGGAATTGAAAAGCTTTCTTTCAGCGACCTTGACATCCGCTGCATCGCGTACGTCCTGATACCAGTGAGACTGGTTCGTCTCCGTAGACAATACCCGTACATGCCCATCCACCGCAGCCCGTTCGAGCCATCGACGGATCGGCACTGTGCCGGTTTCCACCTCGACGAGACCAGCAGAGCTCATGAAACTGGCAGGAAGCACCACCAAGTCTGTTGCCACCAATGCGGCATCATCCCGTTTTGAGGTAATCGAGAGGAGTCGCCCCGCCTGGACCTTCATGTGCAAGCTCGAACGGCGTAATGGTCGACTTCGTTCGTTATCGGCTCGCGCTACGACGATTGCCTGGCCTTCTTGCACCTCATGCCGCAGGCTCTCGATCAAGGGACTCGCAAACACTCCTTGCACACCGGACAGGAGGCAGAATCCACGAATTTCAGCAGCCAGGGTGTCCCACGTGCGTGGATCATCCAACGGGAACTCTCGAATCGGCAACCAGCGCACGGGGATCGTTACCCGTGATCCTTTGCTCAATGCTTGTTTGAGCTGATCTTCCTCAGGCCCGACCAACACCATGAGCTGTCGAATGCCGGCGCGTTGGAGCGTCAACACCGTCCGCTGGAACAGGCCGATACCTACCACGCTGGTGAGCGGGCCTACGTCGTCGGTATACAATCCAGCCGGTTCGCCGAACAGGCTCACTGACGGCATGAGAATCGCCGTGCTCAACCCTTGGAGGCCTGTCTGTTTCTCAACGATACTCTCGCTCATGATCTATTCCGTCTCTCACCTCTTGAAACACCGGTTAGCAATGTGCCGACGACATCGCTACAATTTTGGCAAGATATCTCGTTCCGCTTTCGTCACATCTTCAATAAAATCGATTTCTGTCCAAGGAAGGCCGCCGATCTTTTCGTGCCCCACTTTGACGTCGCGAAAAAAACCCACGAGCGCGTCCTCGTATTCCATTTGCCAGTCGTCGCGATCCACATGAGTCTTGAGCGACGCCACCACGTGTGGTGCATCGGCATGCCGGACCTTGAGGAACCCCACGCCTTCCCCAGCGTAGTCGTAGTGTAACGGCATCGTCTTTGTCAGCGCTATCACGCGCCCGCTTTCGACTACGACCATGCATTCCTCGCCAGTCTGCTTGACGGTCTCGTCCATGAGCAGGGCGTTCTCATAGGGAGATTGTACCAAACGGCGCAAGATTTCTTGATGAAAAAGTACATCTGCATCCATGACGATTGCGTCGTCATCCAATGCCATGCGGGCGATCCAGAGTGAGGAAATACTGCCGCGATGGAACTGTTCATTCACAAGGAAATTCACGCGTATCCCACAATCGTTCGCTGCCACAGCCGTGCGAATCATCTCCTGTTTATAGCCCACGATCATATCCACGCAGTGAATGCCGACGCTTCGAAGCGTCGTGAGGTAGCGGTGCAAGAGGGTTTGCCCGCCGATCTCGATCAGGCACTTCGGGCGATGTTGCGTGACCTGCCATAGGCGTTTCCCGACCCCGGCTGCAAGAATGATGGCTTTCATGCTGTGCCGATGATTCGTTCGAATGCGTCGAGGAATCCAACCAACTGCGTCTCAGTCAGAGCGCCCATGTTCGCGACGCGGAATATTTGGCTCTGGAGTTGGCCTTGCCCCGCATAGATCACATAGCCCTCTTTCTTGAGTTGATCGTGCAATGACGGATAGGTCATACCCTCAGGAAGATAATAGGCGGTGATCGTGTTGGAAAGTTTATCAGGAGTCAGCAGCGGCTTCACGCCGAGTTTCGCCATACGGTCTCGGATTAAGGTTGCGATCTTCTTGTACCGGAGGATCCGTTTGGCGACCCCTTCTTCCATCAGTTCATTCAAGGCTTCGTCGAACGCATAATAGACCTGGACTGCCGGTGTGAATGGAATGGTTCCGCGACCCTGATCATCCACGTATTGAGTGATGTGAAGATAGATCGATCGTCTGGGGTATCCACGCATCCGCTCCAGAAATCCCTTACGGACGAGCACGAAGGACACACCCGGGAATCCTTGAATACATTTTCCAGCTGTGCCCGCCACCATATAAATGTGCGATCCGGCGATATCCAGCGGTTCCCCGGCCAAGGCACTGACCGCGTCGAGAATGAACACCCGGTTCTGGCTATCGACGACATCCGCGATCTCCTTGACCGGATTGATAAGCCCTGTGGTCGTCTCATGATGAACCATGGCGACCGCATGCGCTTCCGGATGTTGTCGTAGTGCGAGTCGCAACCGTTCAGGGTCAGGCCTTGTCGTCCAATCATATTTGAGTTCGGATACGCCCAGACGATAGAGGCCGACCATCTGGGAAATGCGCTCGCCATACACGCCGTTGTTGAGCACCAGCATCCGCTTGCCGTGCGGGAGCGCCGACATCACGGCGGATTCCACCGCCGCGGTGCCCGATCCAGTTAACACCACCGCGGCATACTCCGCCTCTGCTCCCGGCACAAAGAGCTTCAGCAGCTTCGCCTGAATCCCGTGTAAAAGTTCGGTAAACTCCGACTCGCGATGGCAGACGTCGGGACGTATTAGCGCCTTACGCACCCGCTCCGACACATTCACCGGCCCTGGATTTAATAAAATCATCTTGTCGTTCTTTCCCTAGCTCCTTAGCCCTCACGCGTCATTTGATTGCCTGCATGAACCGCTTCGTAATATCCGGCGGATCGAGTATCACGCGCCCGGCATCTTCCACCATCTCGTTAACTTTCACCAGCAACATACTTGGCCCGTCTTTGTTCAGCATATCTTTGAACTCATACACGAGATCTTCACGTTCCCGCACCCGTTCAACGTGCGCATATCCAGCAGCCTTTGCGACTTTTTCAAGCGGAACGACATTGGAAATCGTCGGCTGATTCCCGGTCGTGCCGTAGACTTCGTTGTCGAACACCACATGAATGAAGTTCTTTGGCTTTAGTGCTCCCACTGTTGCGAGTGTCCCCATGCCCATGAGGACGTTCCCGTCGCCATCGAAAACGATCACGCGTTTATTCGGCTTCGATAAGGCGACGCCCAGGCCAATTGCCGCTGCCGATCCCATCGACCCGATCATATAGAAATGGGTCGGCCTGTCCGCAATCTTTTGCGCTTCGCGAGAGGGAAATCCATTGCAAATGATGACGGGCTGGTCGGTAAGCAATTCCAATAGGGCTGCCATCGCCATGGCCCGGCTCTGCATCGTGCCCTCTTCCGGCCTCATGGATGCAGCCCCTTCACGACCCCCTTCGTGATATTCAGCGCCACGGGAATTCGTTTCTTCATAAACATCTCGGCTACCCACTTCAGATCGTCGATGGCCGTCTTTTCCGTCAGCGTCCGATGAGGAATCTTCATCGTATCGAGAAACTGCGGCATGACTTCACCCATGACGAGATGTTCCGGGGCATCCTTCCCGCCATGCCCACGCCAGGAGACGATCAGGATGCAGGGCTGGTGATAGATATAGTTGAGTGAGATGAGCGTATTCAGCGAAGTTCCAAGTCCGGAGTTTTGCATCAAGACAGCGGGAATCTTGCCGGCCATGTAGGCCCCGGCGGCCATGGCCACCGCTTCATCTTCCCGAACGGCCGGAGTGTAGAGCCGTCGATCCATCAATTCGGCAATGATGCCGCCCAGGATCGAATCCGGAACCCCTGTAAAGAAATCCACCCCGATATCTTGCAGTGCTTGGACAAATACATCACTCTCAATCATCGAGTCGATTCCTTATCTCGATCCACATGTGAAAACGCGCGCATTATAAGCTATGCCTTCGGACATTCTCAACAAAACTGCGGGAGTTGCACCATGCGATCGGCCATGGTAGCGTTCTGCCATGATCGGACCACAGCGAAACCATATGGCTCGATACCGTGCCCTGCTGGGGCTGTTGTTCTGTCTGACCTCTTCCCCAATTCTGGCCTATGCTGTGACGATGCAGAACGATCCGAATGGTTTCCAGAGCTTAGCCTGGGGAGTTGCCTTAACAGCGAGGCCAGAATTAGAAATCGCTAGAGCTGGCCTGCATGTGAATGAATACCGATTGAAAGACCGTCCGCCATCATATGCCGGAGTTCCAGTCGAGAGTCTTCATCTCTTATCGGTTGACGAGCAATTTGCTCGCGTGACCATTCACTATCAGGGTGGCGATCGGCACAAACAGATACTTGCCTACCTTGAGCAACAGTTCGGTTCTCTCGATCGCGTTCCAGGGCAGATGATGCGAGGACTGAATCAGCAGTATACGTGGCGCGGGGCTGATACCGAAATTAGCGTAACCTACCATGCGGATACGGAACGGGGATTTGTGTTTATCGATAGCCGTACCCTGGCTCCTCGGTTCAACGACCATATCACCGATTCAGCGGAGTAACATGCTTCGCCGTCTCTACTGCGACCCCCGGCTCTGGCGCACTTCTCTCGTCTGCCTGTTCATTTCACTCCATCTGCAGGGTGTCCCGGCGTTCGCCGTGCCGATGCAGAATGACCCGAATGGGTTTGAGGGGATACCCTGGGGCGCA
>JBDTSF010000225.1:0-4107 GCA_039931295.1 Nitrospirota bacterium
GTCGCGATTTGCGCCGTCTCCATCTACGGCATTCCTCCAGATATCGATGCCTTATTGGACATCGGTCGTCGGAGGGGCATTCCCGTCTATTTCGACAGTGCGCAGGGACTCGGCGCGACGTACCGAGGCCAGCCGCTTGGAGGATTCGGGGCGTGCGAAGTATTTTCCCTCAGCCCGACCAAGGTCGTCACGGCAGTCGAAGGCGGCGTGGTGACCACGAATGATTCCGCGGTAGCCAGCCGGTTGCGATCGATGCGCGATTACGGACGTGATCTCGTCGGCGGGGAGGACATGATCGACCTCGGGCTCTCCGCCCGTATGAGCGAGTTGCACGCGGCGGTGGGCCTCTGGTCTATGCAGCGAATCCACGATTGGGGGAAGGCCCGTATGGCTCGAATTCAGGTGTACAGAGAACGGCTTGGCGCGCTTCCGGGGTGCTGGGTTCAGGAATTTCCGGAGAACCGAACAACCAGTGGGAACTATTTCGTGCTCTTCGTCACGGCCCAAGCCAAGCGAAATCGCGATGAGGTCTATGCTGCGCTTTATGAAGCGGGCATTCAAACGAAGCGGTATTTCCATCCGCCACTGCACGAGCAGAAGGTGTTTCAGCAGTTGCCACACCGAGTGAGTCGAAGCCTTCAGCAGACGATCAAGACCAGTCAGGAAGGATTAGCCTTACCGCTCTATTCCGACATGGGTATGGATCAACTCGATACCGTGTGCCGGGCCGTTGAGACGCTATTGCGTTGAACACTCCACCTTCGATCTCTGACAAGCGAGGAGAACCCACGATGCCTCATGACATTCCTCTCACCACATCGTCTCCCAAACAGGCTCGCCTCGGTCGAATGAAGATGTCCGACCTGCTTGTCTCGATTCTGATGTGCGGTGTCATTGCCTCGTTCTGTTGGGGGACCAAGACCATGTTTCCCTCCCAGCTCAGCGAAAGAAACACGACGCCCATGCCGACACAACAGGTGGACGCCATGGTCGTGTTGGCCGGTGCGCAGGAACGTTGGGCGTATGCCCAGGAACTTTTTTCACAAGGGCATGCACTGCAGCTCCTGTCGACCCTCTACGATCCGATCTGTCTCCGCGTAGGGCAACTCCTAGAGGGCTGTCCCACCGGAGTGCGTAACACTGTGGATGAGGCCGTCACCATGCGCCGCGTTCTTGAACGGGAACATATTCGCAGCGCAACGATCGTGACGTCGGAGTATCACGCCCTCCGCACGGCCGCCATCTTTGCCGTGGTGTTTGCGGGAAGCGGAATCGATTTTTCCGTCGTCGGGGCTCCCGCCTCCGATGTCTCCCAGTCCCGGTTTTTACTCCGAGAGTTGGTAAAGCTGGGGCCCAGCATTGCTGGGGCAATAGTTGCCCGATTATCGCCTCCTCTGTATGAATCACTCCTCAGCCTCCGTGAGTCATGAACAAACCTGTCCACGCCTTCTGTCTAGAATAACGAATAGTACATCTCAAAATTTATGCGACATCTCATCGTGCATGGTCAGCGGGCATTGATTATCGTGCTCCATTTGATCTTGGTTGCCGCTGCAAACTGGTGTGCGTTCTGGCTCAGATTTGACGGCTCCGTTCCGGAATGGGCCGTTGCGCTGCAGCTTGAGGCGTTGCCGATTCTCCTTGTGCTCCGGGCCATCTCCCTGGTCTGTTTCCATTCGTATGAGAGCGTATGGCGCTACACCGGCATCTGGGACCTACGCAACCTCGGGCTTGCGACAGTCTGCAGCACCGTCGTCTTCTATGCCGCGATTCGGTGGGGCCTTGGGCTGACGTCATATCCACGATCCGTCTATATCATCGACGCATTGCTCATGCTTTTGCTTGCAGGTGGTATGCGTGTGGCTCCGCGTATCCTACGAGAGTTCCTGCCCTCCCAGCAGGGCCGACGCGTACTCTTGTACGGTGCAGGTGATGCCGGAGAGGCGATTGTGCGTGACCTGCGAAGCAGGTCATTCGAAGGCTATCGCCCCGTGGGATTTATAGATGACGATGCAGCGAAAATGGGTCGCCGGATTCACGGTGTGCGTGTCCTTGGGACGAGTGCGCACCTTTCCAAGATCATGGAAAAGGTGGCGCCTCACGTCGTGTTGGTGGCGATTCCGAAAGTCGATCCTGCTGTGTTGCGGTCATTGGTCCGGGCACTGGCGCCATACCGTGCCACCATTAAGATTATTCCCAACCTTCGGGGGTTGATGGATGGAAAAATTGAGCTGAATCAGATCCGGAATCTCGCCGTCGAAGATTTGCTCAAGCGGGACCCGGTAGAATTCGGGGATGAATCCATCCAACAGTTATTCGCTGGGAAGCGCGTCATGGTGACCGGCGCGGGAGGATCGATCGGTTCTGAACTCTGCCGCCAGATCGCGGCCTGTCAGCCGGCGATGCTGGTGCTCTATGAACGCTACGAGAACAATTTGTACGCGATCAACAACGAGCTCATTCGTCAAGGTCATCAGCAACGCATCGCTGCGACGATCGGTGATGTGACGGATGAGCTGCGGCTCACATCGGTGATGGCGCTCCATCGCCCGCATATTGTGCTCCATGCCGCGGCGCATAAACACGTGCCCTTGATGGAGGCGAGCCCATGCGAGGCGGCGAAGAATAACGTCGGCGGGACCAGACTTGTGGCGCACACTGCGCATCGCCATGGGGTGGAGCGGTTCATTTTTATCTCGACGGACAAGGCTGTGAACCCGACGAGTGTCATGGGGGCAACAAAACGAGTGGCCGAAATGGTTGTCCAAGAAATCGGGCAAGTGAGCGCGACCTGTTTTGCGACCGTCCGATTCGGCAATGTGCTGGGCAGCAACGGCAGTGTCGTTCCGCTCTTCCTCGATCAGATAAAAGCGGGGGGGCCGGTGACCGTGACCCATCCGGAGGTTCGTCGATATTTCATGCTGATTTCAGAAGCGGTTCAGTTGGTGTTGCAGGCTGCGGCCCATGCCGAGTCCGGGGCCACCTATGTGCTGGATATGGGCGAGCAGATTCAGGTTCTTGAGTTGGCCAGGAACCTGATCCGCCTGTCCGGCTATATGCCGGACGATGATATTCCGATCACGTTCGTCGGATTACGCCCGGGAGAGAAACTCTACGAAGAGCTGGTCGGTTCTGGAGAGACCGTGGAGCCGTCGGGTGTGAAAAAACTCCAACGGGTGATACCCTGCACCTTACCGCCAAATGTGGAGTTCGCCGCAGACATCATGACGCTCGCACGGTTCGCGCAACTCCAAAATACCGAATCAGTCATTGAAACCATTTGTAAACTCGTTCCGGCGTTCCAACCAGACCAAAGAAGCCTTCTCGCGGTCACGGTAAGATAGGCATGGGATGGTGAGCCTGTGCCTGAATATAGTATCATCGCCAAAAGAGAGTTTCCCTTCTGATCCTCAGCCTGCCGATGGGCATGTCCATTCAGCATTTCTAATTTGGCATTACGAAGGAGTGCTGTCATGAAGGTTCTTGTTTTGTTGTTGAGCGTGGTCTTAGGCCTTGTTGCGATCGATTCCTCCCATGCGTTTGGCCAATCGGAGCCTCACGAAGGCTACCGATTAGGACCGAACGACATTCTCCGTATTCAGGTCTATGGCGAAGAAGATCTCTCTCTTGAAACGAAGGTTGAAGGTGACGGACAAATCACCTATCCGCTTCTTGGAATCCTGCATGTTGGAGGACTGACTATTCATGAACTGCAGCAAGACATCACGACTCGTCTTGCTGCGGGGTATCTGAGTAAACCGAAGGTCACGGTGACCGTGGCGCGGCATCGTAACTTTTATGTCGGCGGAGAAGTCAAGACCCCTGGCGGTTATCCGTATGAGGAAGGTCTTACGGTGCAGAAAGCGATTACACTAGCCGGGGGCTTCACGGAGAAAGCAGACAAGCGCGGGATTACAATTACCAGAGCCCATGGCTCTCAGGTAGAAATCCTCACCCTCGAACCGGATGCGATGGTCAGACCAGACGATCTGGTGGCAGTCACTCAGGCCAGGAAATTCTATATCAACGGAGAAGTGCGCCGGGCCGGCGAATATCCCTATGAGAGGGAGCTGACACTTCATAAAGCCATCACGATGGCAGGCGGCT
>JBDTSF010000226.1:0-2605 GCA_039931295.1 Nitrospirota bacterium
CCTTGCTCGCAGAACGCGCACGGTGAAACTGTGCTCGTTCGATGCGCGCAGTTGGAATTATCCAAGCTACCCCTTGGAAATGAATAGCTCGCTGCGGCCTTACTGGGAGGAATTTTTTAGCATCCTGCGAAACAATTCATCTACCCTCTATCTGCAGATAACACTCATCTTCAAACCGATCGCCACGTAGGTACTTCGCGATCACCATCCACTCCCCTCGCCCATCGGTCAGCGCGACATACGCCTTCTCGTCTATAATGAACGGCTGCACCGTGAACATCATGCTCAAAGCCGACAAATGCTTACCCGCCTCTGAAGGCATTGGAAATCCGGACAACTGGTAGCGTCCCCCTGTCCGCTCAAACTTATCAGGCGTCGCCAGCAGAGCAGACAGGTCTTGCCAGTTCGCTTGCTCAAGGACAGCACTATCAGCAGAAAACATGTAGAAACTGTCGCTCGGAGCGCCCTTCATACAAAACGTGGTTTTCACGACCAGGTCCAGCTGCCCATCGTTATCCAAATCAAACATCGCCTTATTGAGACTCGAACAGTGCCTTGTCTTTGGCCCTTGCCCATTCAACTCGACAGGCTTCCAGATGATCTGCCGAAAAATCTCGTGCTGGTACCGTAGCCGCCCTCGATCGTCGGCATCCTCACGAAATGCTTCCAGAACTCTTGCGCAGAGCTTGTTATCTCGCCCCACGACAAGCTGATACCCTCGCTCACCAGCCCAGACTACGCCTACACTCATCATGAAGGTGAGAAGACCTAACACGAGCTGTTGTATGAATTGCATAGCTCCCTCCCCTGACTGTACTCAAACTGGCAATGTATGCAGCCATTTTTCCCACGTTTCTCTTCCATTGACAAGAAAAGTCGGCCCGCCTAAAATCTGTTGAAATTTTCACCCGCACCCCTTCATCATCATGACGCTCCTCGAACTCAGCAAGTCTCTCCACAACTGCCAGCGTTGCAAGCTCGCGAAGCTGGGCCGAACCCAAGTGGTATTTGGCGTGGGGAATCCACACGCGAGCGTGATGTTCGTGGGGGAAGCGCCAGGCTTCAACGAAGACCAGCAGGGGGAACCGTTTGTCGGGGCTGCAGGAAAGCTCTTGAACGATCTCCTGCAATCTGCGGGATTGTCACGCAGCGACATCTACATCGCGAACGTCATTAAGTGCCGCCCCCCGAACAACCGTGACCCGGAACCGGATGAAGTTGAGACGTGCAAACCGTTTCTGATGCAACAGATCGCGATGATCCACCCGAAACTCGTCTGTACGTTGGGGAATTGGGCGACGCAAACACTGCTGGACCGGAAAGTAGGAATTACAAAAGTTCGCGGACAAGCGTTCTACTTGAAAGACTTTGTCCTCTTCCCCTTGCTGCATCCAGCCGCCGCCTTGCACCAAGGCAGCATGCTCGAACCGCTCAAGGAAGACTTCAAGAAGTTGAGGGAACTTCTGGATCGAAATGCAAAACCATCCGAACCCACAACAGCGACCGCGGTTGCTGCACCCACACTACACATCGAACCACCGCAACCGACCCAGATGGATCTGTTCGGATAGTTGGGCCGCTTGCTCCTGCGAGGGATTAGGCCGCATAGCCTTGCCGCCGCTTGGCTGCGCAACTCGTTCCGTTCTGGATTACATCCGAACGGAACTTCGAACAGTGCTCGCCAACGCCTTCGGCGACCGCAGCAACAGGCTATGCAACCCCTCGCAAGTCGCAGTCAGCCCAACCATCCTCACTTGACGCAGAAGACTACAACTTACATCGAAAGTCGAAGCTGCCAGATGCTTGTAAATCAACCTTAGTCTCTTTATCCTTGTGAATCATGGCTACGGCAAAGGCGCCTCTTATTATCTCGTCACCAGACATACTTGGCGGTACGCCGGTCTTTGCAGGAACCCGCGTGCCAGTCCAGACACTGATTGAATACTTGGAGGGAGGCGAAACGATCAACGATTTCCTTCAAGGCTTCCCGACCGTCACTCGGGATCAAGTGATCGACTTCCTAGAAGAAGCCAAGGCCCGTATGCTCGCCAAGGCCTCGTGAGAATTCCCCTCGACGAGTGCATCGACCGAAGGTTCGCAAAAGAACTCGATGGGCACGAGGTGTTCACCGTCCCTCAAGTCGGGTGGGCCGGAATCAAGAACGGAGAGCTCCTATCGAGGGCGCAATCACAATTCGATGCATTCGTAACCGTTGACCGCAATCTGGCCTTTCAACAGAACATTTCTCAGTTCACCATCGCCGTTGTCGTGCTGGAATGCCCTACCAATCGCCTGAAAGACCTTCGACCACTTCTGCCCAAACTGCAACAACTGCTTCTGAAAGTCCGCAAAGGTGAAGTCAGTCGAGTCAGTCTGTAGCAATTACCCTCACAACAGTAGTTACCGCGGACATTCAACTGCACCCTCGCCTCTCGGAGCCACCCTATAGTCAGCCGGGGAGAAAACAGTGATTCGACTGACGAAAGGTGGATAGTTCCGGCTTTCGCCATGATGCGATGGAGCAAGAGTGCATGGGCATCTCGCTGGTGGCCGTGACCTTCCCCCATTCATTACACCACAGCCAACGAAGTTAACTCCTGTGCGG
>JBDTSF010000227.1:0-2595 GCA_039931295.1 Nitrospirota bacterium
ACAGTACTACGGGAGGGCGGGTAAGATCGCAGGCGCTCCCGAACGAGACCCACTGGGCCAGGCAGAGGCCGAATTCATCGCAGCTCGGGACAGTTTCTATTTAGGTTCAATCAGCGAAAGCGGGTGGCCGTACATTCAGCATCGCGGCGGGCCCTCGGGATTTTTGAGGGTGATCAACGAGATGACGCTGGCCTTCGCCGACTACAAGGGGAACCGACAGCTGCTCACAACCGGCAACGTCTCAGTGAACGACCGCGTGGCGCTGTTTCTGATGGACTACAAGAATCGCGAACGGTTGAAAATTCTTGGTCATGCACGCGTGGAGGATACCCGGGTTCATCCGGAACTCACCACGCAGATCACTGATCCCAAGATGCGGTCGGCGGTGGAGCGGCTGGTCTTCATTGACGTCGTCTCCTTCGACTGGAATTGTCCGAAGTACATCACGCCACGGTATTCGGCAGAAGAGGTTAACGAGCTTGTGGGGCCCTTGAAGACACGGATTGCCGAACTCGAGGCCCAGCTTCTTACAGCGAAATGATGATGGCTTTCGCCGGAGAAGGCTGTTCCCATTATTGAAGGAGTTCATACCATGAAGGTCGCACAGATATGGCGATACCCGGTCAAGTCGATGGCCGGTGAACAACTGGAGCAGGCACGCATCGGGCCACTCGGCATTGAGGGGGATCGCGTCGTGCATGTGGAAAACGCGCAAGGTCATGTGATCACGGCCAGAACGCACCATCGGCTTCTCGGTCACCATGTCACGCTCAATGAATCCGGCGAGCCTCTGGTTGGTGGCCTACTGTGGAGCGATCCCAAGGTCCGCAAAGATGTTGTGGAGATCGTGGGGCCTGGTGCCCGGCTCGTTCGCGATGAGTCCAGCGATCGCTTTGACGTGCTGCCGTTGTTGGTGGCAACCGATGGAGCGATCGCATCATTCGGACGTGATGGCCGGCGCCTCAGGCCTAACCTAGTGATCGGCGGGGTCGAAGGCCTGGCTGAGCGCTCATGGCCCGGGCAATGTTTACATATCGGAGACGTCATCATCGGAATCCAGGACCTCCGTGGGCGCTGCATCATGACGACGTTCGATCCCGACAGCCTGAAACAAGACCGTCAGGTGCTGACAGACATCGTGCGGAGATTTGAGGGCACGCTCGCCTTGAATTGTTTTGTGATCCGGGGCGGGGAAATTCGAGTCGGCGATACGGTTGAGCTAGCCCAGCACCGTGAATGCGAGGCTGTACGCGCTTAGAGAGGCCAGCTTTTTCACCATCACTTCTGTGGGAGTTTCTGACTTTCACACTTTTCAACGCCGCAAGGCATGGAGGGAGGAATCATCATGGGCAAGCAGGTGGGCGAAACATTGCAAGACATGTTGGGCATTCTGAAGAAGGGGCAAATGACCGAAGGTCAGAAGATCTACTTTGCGGATTCGGTCGTTACACAGGAAGGCAATCAGCCGCCCATCGTGGGGAAACAAGCCTCCATCGAAAGACTGAACACATTCAGAGAGACGATTGGAGTGGCGGCGTTTATCAGCTATGCAATCGGTGCTGTGGCCGTCGCGGGGAACACCAGTTTCTATGACGCGGTCCTGACTTTGAAATTGAAGAATGGGGAAACCATCAGCCTTGAACAGGTCGTCAAGACTGACTGGCAGAACGGCAAGATCGTCAAAGAGCGCTACTACCACGGCTAATCCAGCGTGATGTCGCGTGGGAGCGGACGGCCAATCCCATTCGCTCCCACATTGATTTCCACATCGGCAGCAAGAATTATCGATCATAGGGAGCGGAACACCATGAATTATATGAGGACAATGTAAAGAGGTCATCATTGTGAACACTCTCGAACAGCCTAGGCCTCCATTTCCCCCATTCGATGAGGAATCCGCAGGCCAGAAGGTTCGAATGGCTGAGGACGCATGGAATACTCGAGATCCTCATAGGGTTTCGCTCGCGTACACACCTGACAGCCTGTGGAGAAACCGTTCGAAATTCCTAGCCGGCCGGGAGGCAATCGTTCAGTTCTTAACTCGCAAGTGGAACACAGAGCTGGATTACCGCCTCATCAAAGAACTGTGGGCCTACCACGGTAACCGAATCGCCGTGCGATTTGCGTATGAGTGGCACGATGATTCAGGAAACTGGTTTCGGTCCTATGGGAACGAGAACTGGGAATTCGACGACAGTGGCCTCATGCGTCGACGTATCGCGAGCATCAACGACGCCCCAATCTCAGAGAAGGATCGAAAGTATTTCTGGCCCATTGGTCGCCGACCCGACAATCACCCTGGGCTGTCTGAGCTTGGTCTATAGAATTCAGCCTCATCGCGGCGACGTAGGTGAATTCCAAGACGTCGCTTGCGTCGGGGAGACAGTCACACCATTCGGCGCAACCGATTGTACGCCGGCCTTTACCGAGGCGAAGGCCAAGAATCCCACGGCGATTGTCCTCAACCTATACGGTTGAGACCTCGCGCGTGCGTTGGACGTGCGCAGTGGAAGCTCAACCAGTCCCCATTCCTGAAGAGGCAGCAAACAAAGCTGAAATGGATAATGAGCCTTTCCGTTCCCCTCGCCTTTCGGG
>JBDTSF010000228.1:0-2237 GCA_039931295.1 Nitrospirota bacterium
GATCGGGAATTGATGGACATCGATCAGCAGGTTCGCAGCCTCGAGGAACGCAAGAACTATCTTGAGGGTGAACTCGCCACGATCAAACCGAATACGCCGATCATGTCCGTGACTGGAGAACGCATTTTGGATTCTGTCGAGCGCTTACGGGCCCTTCGCGCAGAGTATGCAGGGGCTTCAGCCAATTTGGCCCCCGATCACCCAGACATTATGAAGATGAAAAAGGAAATAGAGGCGTTGGAAAAGGAGACCGGTCATCCCCGAGATATTGAAGAAACCTCAAAAGCGCTTGTGGAAGCTCGCACGACGCTCGCGACATACTCGGAACGAATGGGTAAAGATCACCCCGATGTGGTCCAGACTCAGCGCAAAGTTGAAGCATTAGAGGAGGAAGTTCAACAGCTCAAAGCCACTCCCTATAAGAACTCTACGCAGCGACCGGAAAACCCTGCCTATATCAATTTGCAAGCTCAGTTGAATTCGGTCACTTCCTCGTTAGGGGCGCTGGTGAAAACCCGTGTGGATGTTAAGCAGCAGCGTCAGGACTATGCCACACGCCTGGAACGGACACCGGAAATCGAGCCGGACTATCTGATGATGACCCGCGATCGTGACACATCAGGACAGAAGTATCAGGACATCCGGTCCAGGTTGCTGGAAGCGAAGGTCTCGGAAGGCCTAGAGGTTCAGCGAAAAGGCGAGCGATTTTCTCTCATTGATCCGCCCAGTTTGCCGGAGAAGCCAGATAAGCCTAATCGGTCTGCCATTGTGCTTCTTGGCTGCATCCTCGCTCTCGTTGGTGGACTCGGTTCCGGCGCCGCTGCGGAATCGCTGGATCATTCTATACGCACGCCCGAACAGCTTGCGCAATTGACTCAGTTGTTCCCGCTGGCTGTGATTCCCTTCATGCCGAATGAGCAGGATCTCTCCCTCGCCTTGAAACGGCGACGCTTTCTTCAGGGAGCTGGAGTTGGCGCGGCCGTGACGGTCCTCGCGCTATTGCATGTGTTTGTGCTGCCGTTAGATGTCCTGTGGTTCGCCGCGTTGAGGAGATTTGGCATCGAATAGACCTGGCGGACGCGAAGACATGGGTCACGCTTCGAAGCGTCAGGCTGTGTCTCCTGCACGGTCATTGGAGACTTCTCATGGATCGATTTCGAACTGCGCTGCAGCTGTATAAAGACCAACAAGATCAATCTCGTTCTGGGCCCCAAGTCAAACGGGCTGTGAGCGGCCAAGATATTCCTCCTCCTATCGTCTATACCAAGACGAAGTCGCTGGATATTCCACATTCGATACTTCGTCAGCGTCGTGTCATGGCGGCCTACGAAAAGGGGCCTTTTGTCGATGCTTATAAGATTTTGCGTACTCAAGTCACGCATCGCCTTCGAGAAAATAATTGGAACGTGTTGGGCGTCACCAGTCCAGGCCACGGAGAAGGCAAAACGTTGACTGCCGTGAATCTGGCAGTGAGTCTCGCCATGGAGACCTCGCAGACGGTGCTGCTTGTCGATGCGGATCTCCGTAGCCCCAGCATCCATGAGGTATTCGGCTTAGATGATTGTCCCGGACTCGCCGACTATTTGTTAGACAATCAGCCGGTCGAGGATTTGTTGGTACACCCCGGGATCGGTCGGTTCGTGTTACTGCCGGGAGGACGCTCGATTTCGAACTCGACTGAGATTCTTACATCACCAAAGATGTTGGCATTGGTTGAAGAATTCAAGAATCGTTACCCGGCGAGGATCGTCATTTTCGATCTTCCGCCGTTGCTTCACACCGCAGATGTCCTTGCATTCTCACCCTATACGGACGCCCTCCTTTTTGTGGTGGAAGAGGGAAAAACGACGGCTGAGCAGTTGCAGCGCGCCTTGTTACTGGTGAAAAATTCACGGCCCGTACTAGGAACAGTCCTGAACAAGGCAGGAAAGATGGCCACCACTGCTGCGAGCATGCGAAAACTACTTTCTCACTAAAATTTCGGTTCCTGATCTGGAAAGCAAACACTGCATGTACGAGTCGTTTTACAATCTTCGGACCAAACCCTTCTCGCTCTTGCCGGATAGCGATTTTTTGTATCCTGGCTCTACCCATCGTGCGGCCTATAGCATCTTGGAATACGGCCTTGTCCATGAGGCGCCGTTTATGGTGCTCACCGGCGATCCGGGGATGGGTAAGACGTCTCTTTTACAGAAGCTTGTCTCAGAGCATGGGGAGAAGCATTCGATCGGCCTTGT
>JBDTSF010000229.1:0-2966 GCA_039931295.1 Nitrospirota bacterium
CCACCCCGTACACTGTTATCTTCGCGATCCAGCCTGGCCTGAACAGTCCTGCCTGATCGTCTATCAGCTGATCAATAACCTAGTCATTCGTTTGGTAGAGCTATGCCACCAACCATTCTCTTAAGCTGCGAATCCATCAGCAAAAGCTACGGAGTGAAACCGCTGTTTGCTGATTTGTCGATCGGATTGGCCGAAGGCGATCATGTTGGATTGGTCGGACCTAACGGCTCTGGTAAATCGACCTTGCTGAAGATCATGGCAGGGCTCGAAGAACCGGATGAGGGCACTCGATCCATGCGCCGACAACTCCGCATCGGCTACGTCCCGCAAGACCCGTCATTTGATGGAGCACATACGATCGAGGAAGTCCTCGCACAGGTCCTGATCGACGACGGTCATGACCCCCATGACCATAGCAGTCGTACCTCCGCGGCGCTCAGTCTCGGAGAGTTTCCCGCAACCGACCAATCCACCGCCACGCTCTCCGGAGGATGGAAGAAACGCCTGGCCATTGTCCGCTCGCTGATGCTGGAGCCGGACGTCCTACTGATGGACGAACCGACCAACCATTTGGATGTCGAAGGCATCCTGTGGCTGGAACGATTGTTACGCGCCGAAGCCCGAGCCTTTCTCGTCGTCAGCCACGATCGACGTTTTCTGGAAGCCGTAACATCGCGGATGATCGAGCTGAATCGCAGCTATCCTACCGGGGTGTTCGAAGCCAAGGGCAACTACAGCGACTTTCTGGAACAACGGGATGCCGCGCTGCACGCGCAAGCCAACTACGAAGCATCCTTGGCCAACCGTGTCCGCCGCGAAGTAGAGTGGCTCAGGCGTGGCCCCAAAGCTCGCACGACAAAGGCCAAATCGCGGATCGACTCGGCCGGCCGCTTGATCGAGGAATTGAACAGCGCCGACGCCAGGAAAGACCAAGGCACGGCCGGCATCAACTTCACCGCATCGGGACGCAGGTCGAAACAGTTGGTCGAGGCCCTGCAACTCTGCAAATCGCTCGGCGGGCGACCGATCGTCACGAACCTCGACCTGCTGCTCGGACCGGGCCAGCGGATCGGACTGTTGGGTCCGAACGGAAGCGGTAAGAGCACCTTGCTCAAGCTCATCGCCGGAACCCTCAAGCCCGACGCAGGCACCATTACCCGCGCGGATAAGCTCCGCGTGGTCACGTTCGAGCAGCACCGCGAATCGCTGGACCAATCCTCTTCGCTCCGTCGATCTCTCTCCCCGCACGGAGATTCGGTCGTCTATCAAGACCGTTCAGTACATCTCGTTTCCTGGGCAAAACGGTTTCTTTTCCGAGCAGAACAGTTGGATCTCCCGGTCTCCCGCCTCTCTGGAGGCGAACAGGCGCGTCTCCTTATTGCACGGCTGATGCTGCAACCGGCCGACCTCTTGATCCTCGACGAACCGACGAACGACTTGGATATTCCAACGCTCGATGTGCTGGAAGACAGCCTGCTGGAGTTCCCCGGCGCGTTGATGTTGGTCACTCATGATCGATGGCTCTTAGACCGTGTATCCACGGTGTTGCTCGCACTGGACGGCACAGGCCAAACCGAATGGTTTGCCGACTATGCGCAATGGGAATCCACACAAGAGCGAAACGCGTTAGAACAGGCTCGTGCCTCGACATCACGCCCTTCCAAGACATCCCGCACCGAATCAGAATCGACTCCGAAGACCAAAAAGACGGGCTTGTCCTATCGCGAGCAAAAGGAATGGGCGAAGATGGAGCAGAGAATCCTTCAGGCCGAGGAAACCATCGCCGCCTGTCAAGCTGCGGTGGAAGATCCTGCCATCGCCTCCAACGCAGCAGTACTGCAAGAAAGATCCGAAGCGCTGGATGCAGCCCGCACAGCCGCAGAACGGCTCTATAACCGCTGGACAGAACTCGAGGGAAAACAGGCACAGCCGGCAGGCCAGCCCCAGACCTAGCGGTGAAGGTTGCTTGACTATCTGGCTTGTTCGATCTCAGCTTTCACCTAGTCCTCAACCATTCGATTACGCGCGGCGAACAATTTCAGATCCTGCGAACAGAAAATCCTGTTTCTTTGCAGGCTCGAGGAAAATCTGTACAATACGCCCATGCGTCTCTCGATCTCGCTCTACACATTGTCGATCCTCACCGTCGCACTCATCGTATCAGGCTGTGAAACAACCGATCGTGCCCTGACGGCAGCTGGACGAGTCGCAAGGGGCCAGACCGGACAGGCCATCATCGATCTCGCTGCGGGCAAAGATCCGGCACAGATCGCCAAGAGGCGTCTCGAACAATATGCGCGCGACCCCGAAGCGGTACTCAGAGATCTGCGCGAGGCAAAAAGAGACTTTGACGCCATCCTCGCCGTCCTTGGAGTGAATGTCGGAAAAACCTGGGGGAAGAAGGAAGTTCAACTGCCCGAAGCCAAGAAATATGTGAAGTACACGCAAAACTACAAGAGCCGGGCAATCGTCGACTTCGATTCAGGCGAGATCCTGGTCGAGACACTGGACGATCAAGATCCTCAACGAAGTCTCAGAAATGCCGTCGTCACCACTCTTCTGACTCCGCAAGATCCCCGATCGGTCGATTTATTTTCCGACAAGGAAATCGTCCTGACGAATGACAAGGAGCCCTACCTCCTCGGTCTTGTTCTCGATCAGGAGAGTAACCCGATACGCACACCGGCAGAAGCCGAACCATTCGCCGCGTATCTCATGGAAAAGAAATCGGGCACGCGGACCGTCGACCAAGAAGGAACCAAGAAGACGGTTCAGTACGTCACCATGGGGATGGTGTCCAATCTCCCGATGAAGCAGGCGGAGAAATATCGAACGCTGGTTCACCAATTTGCACAGCAATATAACATCAGCCCCAGCCTGGTCTTCGCGGTCATCCGCACAGAGAGCAACTTCAACCCCTATGCCGTCAGCTCAGCCCCCGCCTATGGACTCATGCAACTGGTCCC
>JBDTSF010000230.1:0-13817 GCA_039931295.1 Nitrospirota bacterium
TTCAACACGGCGATGATCTGCTCCTCCGTATGCCGTGTTCGAGTCATGGGCCTCCCCTTTCGACCCATCGCAGCACAGTCGAGCTTCCTCACCAATGGTGTAGTTGTCGGGGGGAAGGTCACGACATGGGACTTTGCCGCGTCCTCGGCGTGCTGGACTCCATCAACAGTGTGTCCCTGCGCAACTTGGGCATGGTGACCGGCTTCGTGGTGCTTGGCCGCTTCCTTATGGTGACGAGCAGCCTGCTCGTGATGCTCAGCGGCTTTCTTGTGGTGTGGTCTGCGGTTTGTTTTGACATGGCACCTCCTTGGATGAATAGGAATTGGTACCTGACACGCTTCACGGGGCAAGTGTGCCACGAGAGACGGCCGATGAACCGGTCAAAAGTGCTCAGTCATGAAGAAGATACGATGGAGCGTGATCGGCGGCCAGGATCGGAAGCGCCATGAGGCACAACGTCAGGACAGGAATGCATAGGAGCTTTTTCATGAATGCTCCTTTGGCGCATGGCTAGGATGGAACTTCTTCGTGAAATTAGGAACCAGGCCCGGTTCCGTGCGACGGCCACAATTCAGGCAAACCGTTTGATGAATGACACGGGTCTCGGAGGGTTCGTCGACGAGGATCACCAACCCAGCGCAGCGCGGGCAGATCATATCGCCCTCCATGGTCGAAGCATTGATTATTGTAACAGATGGGAGCGGCGGAAAGGGCCCTGCGATGACGGGGCGAGTCGAGCGGCTAATACCGGGGCTCTGGCTAGGACGCGAAAAACCTTTCCAGCTTTTCTGATCGCGGGTAAGAGGCCATGTGAGATTGAATTGATTCGCTCTCAAATTGAAAGACATACAATTGGATATGTAACTCGTTCGCTTGGTGGGTCACTAAGCCACATTCGGGAAGGGCCCTCCTGGTATCGAATGTCCAGGCGGTCTCACCTATACAGAAGACTCCTGCGAGTTCTTTTCTCGGGTAAACTACCCCATCGGAATGCGAAAATCTGTTCAGCATTGCTCACGTTGAACCACTTAGTGAGTTACCTACCTCTCGCTCTGAGCCGATCTCTCGCCGGCGACCGCCAAGTAGAACTTGCCGCGCATCGTCCATATCAATTTTTCCAATCTGAGCAATTGTGAACAGATTGCAATCTATCTTACGGCCACACTGCCGTTGACATTCACCGTTGTCGAGAGCCAGAAAAAGAGGCGGCATAGTGACCTGCCGAGTAGCTCGGTCGTCCCAAGACCGTCCCTCATCGACCTGGTCCTCTGCGGTGAATGTGGTTCAGCGGACCTGGAGGTGTGTTACACCTCGAAAGCCCTGGGGGCGCATCTATGCCCGATCTGCACCCAGTCCATGGTGCGATGATGAACACAGAAGGAGGACGTATGAGAGGACTATGACAAATTCAAGGGAGTGATGCAGGAACGTTATGCCGACAAAAAGGACGAGCTGAGTCGGTGGGCGGACGACTGGCACCGGTCGCAGCCCACGGAATCAGCCTCGCAATCGAAGGAACCGGTCGGGCAGACGAAGCGAAAATAATCAGGCGTGACTTCACCAGGGAGAAACCGCGTCTGCCGCTTCGACACACAGTGTTGCTTTGGCGACCTTCCAGCCGAAGTGGCTGTCACCATCGACGCGTATCGATACATTTGGGCAGAGGAAATTCAGTCCAGAGATCTGAACACTAAAGGGAAGAGCTTCAACGGCAACGGCCAAATGGTTACCGTCGGTCTGAACTTCCATTTCTAGCCGGCTGCGCGGAAGGGATCGGCGATAGGTGATGGTGATCGTGTGAGAGAAAGAATGGAGGTGCTGTCATGTTGTCATGGGCTATTACATTTCTGATCGTTGGGCTGATCGCAGGGCTCCTGGGGATTTCTGGCGTGGCGGGCACGGCGACCTCTATCGCCTATGTCCTGTTTGTCGTATTTCTCATCGTCGCCGTCGTCAGTTTCATCATGGGCAGGCGGATTCCTTCATAAGCGCGGGACACCATTGGCTGAGGTTGCCCACGGCCCGGCCTTTGAGCTCTACCGTCGCCACCCTCCAGGGGGTGGCGGGAGCGCATCCAAAGTCGCGAGCATTAGCTCCGTCCCACAGCCGTTTCAATCGTGGTATACAGTGCCTCCCCACTAGCTTCCTTCGGCAAGAATGCCGCCACTCCTGCTTCCAGCATCGATTCAGCGACATGCGGATCGGTTTGAATGGACAGCCCGATCACCACCGTCGCGGGGTATGCGGACAAAATTCGTCGGGTGGATTCAGCCCCATTCCAACCCGGCATGTTCATATCCATAATCACGACGTCGGGCGTCAGCGTACCGACCAGTTGAAGCGCCTGCTCTCCTGTCGACGCCTCTCCGACAATTGCGATGTCGTCGTGCTCCCTCAAAATAGAGCACAAACCCTCTCGAACCATGTGGTGATCGTCAACAATTAGCACCCGGATCAGAGTCACGCTATGGGGCTCGCCGTAAATGAGGGGCGCCTGGACTGTGGGGGTACGTTGATTGGCTGCCTCTAACGCCTCTTGTACGGGAGGTGATCCGTCCCTTCCGACCACTGGGGTCTCGACACGGTTGTCGGGCACTGTCAGAGGCAGATAGAGCGACGCAACCGTGCCCTTGCCCACTTCCGATTGCAGGTCGAAGCCGCCACCGAGGGCCAGCATCCGTTCGCGAATACTCAGCAGACCGAACCGATCGGAACGGTCATGCTTCAATCCCGAGACCTCGAAGCCACATCCATGATCCGACACCGTGATGGATAATACATGCTGGTCGTGTCGCATCGAGACGAACGCCCGGTCGGTCTGACTGTGCTTGAGCGCGTTGAACAATAATTCCCGTACAGAGTGGAATAGTAGCACTGCATCTGACTCAGGCAGAGGCAACACGGGGGCATCGATAGATATCTCGACATTCAGTATCTGCTGCCGGCGCATCTGATCCGCTAACCATTGGAGGCCGGCGCCTAATCCTCGCTCATACAGAGCCTGCGGTGTGAGCTCCGACACCAGCGACCGGGTGTAGTCGAGCGATTGGTGGAGCAGCTGATCGGCATCCTTCAGAATCTTCCGCACCTCCGGCTCGCAATCCTGTCTCAATGCCTGCGACACCTTCATGCGGGTCACCACCAGCTGCTGGGCCAAGTAGTCATGCAGCTCTGTGGCAAGCCGGCGCCGTTCCGTCTGTTCGGCTACCGTCAAATCTATTGCGAGGGTACGGAGCCGGTCGTATGACGTCGCGAGTTCCTGGGTGCGCTCCATGACCCGCGCTTCGAGTGTGCCGGTCAGCTGGAGAAGCTGTTCTTGGGCTTGTAGGCGCTCGGTAATGTCCGTGTTCGTGCCGAACATCCGCACGGCCGCTCCGGATTCGTCGCGGATGACCTTCATGCGCGAGAGGAACCAGCAATACTGGCCGTCCTTACCGCGCAGCGGGAAGGTGTCCTCCCAGTCCAGGCAGTGCGTGACGTGGTGCTCGAATTTCTGCACGACGCGCTCGACGTACTCGGGATGGTGTACGGACTTCCAGCCCGAGCCCTTCATCTCTTCGGGCGTGGTGCCGGTGTAGTCGTACCAGCCTCGATTGAACCAGTGAATCTGACCGTCGGTGCCGGCATCGGCGATCCATGCCAGTTGGGGCATGTTATCGGCCAGGGTATGGAATTGTCCATCGCTCTTGCGCAGCGCTTCGTCGGCCTGGCGACGTTCGGTCATGTCGCGCACAATTTTCGCGTAGCCTATGAGCTCGCCTGCCTCATCGCGCAGCGCCGTGGTCGCGCCGCTGGCCCAGAAGCGGGTGCCGTCCTTGCGGACCAGCCAGTTGTCGTCGTCGCCTTTTTCCTTCGCGCGCGCTTGGGCCAGCTCGCGCTCGGGTTTGCCGGCTGCGAGGTCTTCGGGAGTGAAGAACCGGGAGAAGTGCTCGCCGAGGATTTCCGCCTCGTCGTAGCCGAGGATGCGCGCGGCGCCAATATTCCACATGGTCACCCGCCCTCCGAAGTCGAGCCGGATGATCGCAAAGCCGGTCGCGCCTTCCACCAACAGACGGTAATTTTCCTGGCTCACGCGCATCTTGGATTCGCTCTGCCGCCGCTCGGTGACGTCTTCGATCGCCAGCACAATCAGCAGCGGCTGCCCCGTTTCGTTTTCCATGCGGCGGGCATTCAGCAGCATGACGCGGCGGCCGATGGTGTCAAACTCGTGCGTGATCTCGAATTGGGTCAAGACCTTGGCGTTCGGCAGAATGTCTTGGAGCACCTCAATCAGTGCAGGAATGTTCCACTGGCCGTTGCCGATCTCGTAGATCAACCGGTCCTCGGTCATGGCGGGTGTGACCTGGAAATTGTTGTAGAAGGCGTCGTTGGCCGTGTTCACCCGCAGATCGGCGCGCAGCACGAGGAGCGGAATGGGCGCGGTGCGCAGCGTGGCCTCGGCGTAATCGCGTGCGAGTTTGATCTCCTGCTCGCTGCGCTTCAGCTCGTCGATGTCGCTGAGCACGAGCACCACGCCGTCGATCTTGTTGTCGAGCGTGAGATACGGCCGTGCGCGCAGCGCATACCAGCGCCCGTCCTTATCTTGCACCTCGCGCTCACGGAGGCTCACGGTGTCGAGGACTTCAGCCAGCAGACGCTCGAGGTTGGGCATCTCGAGATTGTGCCGGATGCCCCCGATACCGCGCCCTACGTCGGTCGCGAGCAGATTGAACATCCTCTCCGCCGGCGGCGTGAAGCGGCGGATGGTGAGATCACGCGCAAGCAGCAAGATGGCGGTCTGCATACTGATCTGAACATTGTTCTGGTCGGCATTGAGTCGGTTCAGCTCGGAATTCCGGCTGAGCATCTCGTCATTGATCGTCGTCAGTTCTTCGTTGGTGGATTCGAGTTCCTCCTTCGAGGTCTCCAGCTCTTCGTTCATGCTCTGAAGTTCTTCGTTGGCGCTCTGCACTTCCTCGCTGGAGGCCTGGAGCTCCTCGGTGGCCGTTTCGTTTTGCTCCTGGATAGATTGCAGACATTCGCGCGTCTCCGCCAGCTCACGCTCCAGTTCGGCGGTGCGCGTGCGGGAGGCCCCATGCGTCGCCTGAGGCGCATCGGTCCCAGGGGACTGATGCGACGGATGGGACCCATCGGACACCGCGGACTCCTCGAATAAGACGAGGTAGCACGGCTCTTTCACATTGCGCAACGGGATGACGTGGAGCGCGATCGCACGGGTGCCCAGGCGCACCCCCTCTCGGCGCACCGGCTTGCAGTCGCGCGTCGCCTTCTTGAGCGCCGCGCGTAGCGGGGGCATCAGTCCTTCGCGCGCCATCCTCAGGACGTCGAAACTGACCTTACCCGTTGGCGGCTCGAGATATGCGCCGGTCGCACCGCGGAATTGCAACACCTGCCCCCCAGCGTCGATGAGCACGCCAGGCGGGGCAAACTGGCTGACCGAGATGCGGTCGGCTTCGCGCTGCGCGTCGAACTCGCCGCGCAACCCCTCCGGCCACCCCGGCCTGCCGCCGGCAACTGGATGCGCTGGCCGGGCGAAGCCTGCGGAACGCGGGGCACTCGGCAGCGGCAACCGGAAGATCTTTGCCGGCGCGGCTTTGCGGGAAAAGATTTTCTGCTTCTTATCGACGGGCGCGAAGAGATCGGTGAACGTGCCGATGGACTCGCTCGCTCCGAGGAACAGAAAGCCGCCAGGCTTCAGCGCGTAATGGAACGCGGGAAAGATTTTCTGCTGCAACTCCGGCTCCAGATAGATGAGCACATTCCGGCAGGCGATGAGGTCCATGCGTGAAAAGGGCGGATCGCTCATCACATTCTGCCGCGCAAAGACGACCTGCTCGCGCAGCAGCTTGCTCACGCGGTAGCCGCCTTCTTCCTCTACGAAAAAACGCCGCAATCGCTCGGGCGAGACATCCTGCGCGAGCGACGGCGCGTACAAGCCGTGCCGCGCTTTATCGAGCAGCGCCTCGTTGAGATCGGTGGCAAAGATCTGGAGCTTCGCCCTGTGCGCGCCGTCTGCGGTGGCTTCGGCAAACGTCATGGCGAGCGAATAGGCCTCCTGGCCCGTCGAGCAGCCCAGCACCCAGACGCGCACCGGCTCATCGCGCCCGCGCTGCGCGAGGATCTTCGGGAAGACCTTGCGCTTCAGCGTGTCGAAGGCCTCGGGGTTGCGGAAGAAGCTCGTGACGCCGATGAGCAGGTCGGAATACAGCGCGTCGAGTTCCTTTCCGTTGCCTTTCAAAAACGCGGCGTAGGAGACGAGCGTCTCGTGCTTGGTCAGCAACAGCCGCCGCGTGATGCGCCGCTGGATGGTGTTCGATTTATAGCGCGAGAAATCCACGCCGCAGTGAGTGCCCAGCAGGAGAAGAATGTTCTTAAAGTCGTCTTCGCCCGCGTCCGGACGGTCCTCTTTCGCCGCCGCCTCAGCCTTCGCCCGTCGCGAGCCGATGCGTGCCGCGCCCTTCGTCTTGCGATGATCGGCCTCTCGCTCCGCTTCTTCATGCCGTTCCGGCGCGGCTTCGCATGGAGCGTTCACGACGAATGGATGTGTCGCGATACGCGCGAGCTCCGCGGCGATCTGCTCCGGCGCAAGCACGAAGTCCACCACGCCCGCCGCGATCGCGCTGCGCGGCATCGAGTCGTATTTCGCCGATTCATCCTGCGCGAACGTCACGCCGCCCTCGGCCTTGATCGCCTCCAGCCCAAGCGTGCCATCCGTCGCCGTGCCCGAGAGCACTACGCCGATGGCGTGCTCGCGCTGATCCTGCGCGAGCGATTCAAAAAAGCAATCGATCGACCGTGCCGCCCCGCGCACCGTGCCGCGCGGCGTCAGCTTCAGCACGCCGTCGACGATGGCCATCTGCACATTGGGCGGGATGATGTAAATGTTGTTCGGTTCGACGCGCAGATCCTGCGTCACCTCGCACACCGGCATCGTCGTGGCGCGCGCAAGCAAGTGCGTCAGCGCACTTTCGTGCTTCGGATCGAGGTGCTGCACGAGCACGAAACTCATTCCCGTGTCCGCCGGTAGATGCCGGAGCAATTCCTGAAATGCCTCCAGCCCCCCGGCGGAGGCTCCGACGCCCACCATCAACAGGCGATCGCCGCGATCGTCCGGCCGCATCTCGTCGTTCCCCTCGACCGGCAAGGGAGCAGTTCCGGCAGCAGACGTGCGGCGTCGCTTCTTCGCGCGAGGTGTGGCTGGTGGACGGTGTGAGGCCATAGATGACGTGGGAATGGAATGCGATTCTATATCCGCCGCGAGGGGGAAGGCAATCTCTCGCAGCGCTCTTCTCAGATCCACAGGCTTCACCGGCTCACGATCATGCGCTCGACGGTGGGCGAAGAGTATACATCGACAATGAGCGTTGTCCTCCCTAGGAGAATCCCTAGCCCGAGCATGCCCGATAATTGATACGTATCAATTCGCAAAGGCGTATCTGCCAAACCCTGAGGCCTCCTCGATGCCGACGACCTCGTGCGAGGTGCCGCTCAACTCGCGGATCAGCATTCGGGTACATACATCCCATTCTCGGGACATAGTGTGCTCGGAAACGGAGAGATGGGTGTTGTGCAAGGAGGAAGACATGGCGACCTCCTTTGAAAAGATTGGCCACCCTCTGGAGCATTATCGTGAAGATTGCTCAGATTGTGCCTCTTATGGAAACGTGTACCTCACTCTGGAACCTCGGACCCTGAGCGCGCGCTGTCGTATCTTACCGACGAACTTGTCCACCGAGGCCACCAGGTTACACTGTTTGCGAGCGCCGATTCAGCACCAGGCCAGACTCGAAGCCCTCTGTGCCACCCCCTTCTGTCGGGCGTCGGCAAACTGGGGCCAGGCAGGTGCGACGATCATAGCCGCCGAATAGGCGTTCGGAACAGGTGCTGACGAGTACGACCTCAATCCACTCGCACTGGGGAATCGAGGGCTTCCCGATGGCACAGCGCTGTCCTACCCCGACACTGACGAGGCTTCACGACCGGCTCGATTTGCCGGAGTGCATTTCGGTGTTCAAGCAATGTCGTAGACCCCCTGCAGCAGACCATCTATCCGGGAGTACCGCCTGAGTTGTATCGTTGTAACCCACGACCCGGACAATATCTGGCCTTCTTGACAACCTGTATGATGATGGATTAGGCCTCGCGATCGAGTTGGCAACGCTTATACATCTTCCGCTCCGCGTCCCTTCCCGGCAAGGGGCACCGGCGGGGCGTGTGTGGATCGTGGGCGGGAATGATTATTCCTGGGGAGGGAGACACGACGCGGGCACCCAGGGTGCACTCAGACGCAGGACCGATGGCACTCCCATCCCCGCACTGATCCTCCCAGGGGGATGCTGCTGCTCATAATTTCCAGAGCCCCCTTCCTGTCCTAGTCAATTGTTCCAAGCAGCGCGGACAATAGGTGTCAGCCAGTTTGTACTCATCGTATTCAAGGCCATGGAGTTGGCGAAAAGATCTCAAGGACATCCACGGCTCGAAGCCCTCGTCAGTGGGCCATTCACTGCTCTGTCGATCACCCTTGACCTGATCACAGACGCAACAAATCGGGATCAATAGTTTATGCGTTCTCATCTGCATGTTACGCCGGCTACTTTGAACTGGTGCTCGGGCCAGTTCGCTGCTTCTCTTTGCAAATTCAATACAATCGGAGACTCCTCTACCGTTTTTCCCCTGACGCTCTCCCGTGTCGTGAAAGCGTTCACGTCATTGTCACCGATGATCGTATGGATTTGTCGAATCCACCACTGTGAATTACCCCAGTTCTCGTGGACTCAACGCATTCACACCGGCTTGTCAGCCAACTCCCGAGCCGTGCGCAGATCCGTGATCCCGAACAAATTTCAGGATCATCTCGCGGAGCAGCCTCCAGGCCAGAGTCCCGACCCGTTTCACGTTCATGAGCACAGACCCCTGACTCCTATCTTTCTGCACTGAGACGTCGCCCGAGTCTCCGCGCACTAGGCCTGCGAGACGGGAGTCGTCTTGGCAGTGCTTCCGTCCGGTAACTTTCAGCCAACGTGATCCCCATGGTCACGACCAGCGGCCCCGCCACGATCCCGATCAATCCAAAAAACTGAAGTTCTCCCATCACCGAAAAAAACACCAGCAGCGTATGCAGATGAGAGCGGTCACCAATGAGAATCGTGCGGACTAGATAATCCAGCACGGCTATGACGAGACCAACCATCACGAGGATGACGACCTTCACGTAGGCCTCTTGCCAAAACAGGTAGACTGCTGCCGGAATCCAAATGATCCCGGCACCGACCAGCGGCAAATAGGCGAGAATTGCCATGGCCGCGCCCCACAAAACCGCCGAAGGCAATCCGAGCAGCCAGAAAGCTACTCCGCCAATGATGCCTTCCATCAAGGCGATCACCGTGTTCCCATACACGGCCCCCTTGACCACCTCATCAAATCGTTTGCCCAGCAGGGCTTGACGCTCGGAGGCAACCGGCAAATGGGAGCGGAGCCAGTCGATCATGTCCTCCCCATCCCGAAAAAAATAAAACGCACAGAGCAAGATCATTCTCAATTGAACGGCGGGAACGGGCAGGTCCAGACCTTCGGCCGCTTCATGGACTTTGTTCGCCACCTATGATTCCAGCACCGGCCGGCGGACAGAGCCGACCATTTCACGCGTCCCGAGTTCCACATGCACCGAGAGCACCCGCAACAGATGCTCTCTGGTGACCATGCCTAGCAGGCTGTTGACAAACAGCTGTTTTTAGAAAAACTCCAGCACTGCTGTCTGTACACGGTCACTTCTTTGATGACTCTCCGGCGCGTGTTTTCTTGTTCCGGCCACCTGCGCCTCCCTTTTCCCCGCTCACCCGCACGGCCCGCTCCCGCGTGGCCGCTCGCTAGGCCGGAGCCGGCATCAGCTTCGACCGTCTCTTCACAGTGAGCAGCCACCCCATCAGTTAGGCTTCGTCTCGGACCTGCAGGAGCCCGCGCCGCCGAAAGCGGCGGAACCCAGGCCAACATTTCGCCTCTCCCCACAGCTCGTCGATCTTTTTGCGCGCCCGCTGCGAGCGGTGATAGCCCAGCGTCCGGCCCCTCCGTCTCATCCGCTGATGCACCGCTTCACGTCCGGTCACTTTGGCCGCAATATGCGGTTTGATCCGCTGCCTGAAAAGAGCCGCCAGAAAGGGCTTGGCAAAATACCCCTTGTCTGCGCCCCCCGTCTGGATCCGCATGGCGTGCTTCTCATGAAACCCATCGATACCGTCTCGCCCCCGTACGTCTCCGAGGCTGGTCCCCGAAAGGTCTCCACATTGATCCCAAGCAGGAGCCGATGCCGGTTCTCCATCAATCCGTTCACGGGGTAACCCACCATGGCGGTGGTCCCATTCCCCGTGTTCGCCCACTTCGCATCCGGATCGGTGGTCGAGACCTGCGTCTGGTTCGAGCGCCGCTCCCCGTGAAACGGGACCGTGGGATTGTCGGGATCCTGATCCAGCGACCGGATCCGCGTCTTGTAGGCGTCGGGCGTCAGGAATGCATCGATCGGCACAAAACTCTTGTGTGATGCATTGGCCTGCACGAGTGTCCCGTCCAGCGTCGTATACGGCGAGACCAGCTTGCGCTTGATGGCGTGCGCGACCGTCTCATCAAAGAGCTGTTCCAGCAGCCCACTCTCGTTGAACCGTCGTTTCCGATTCTGTGAGAAGGTCAACCCGACGAACCACCGGAGGACGAGGTTGCCGTGCAACTCCCTCACCAAGGCTCGCTCGGAAGTGACACCCAGGGAATAGCCACCCAGCAGAGCCAGCAACAGCTGTTCTGGCGGAATCGAGGGGCGGCCCTCTTCCGAGTCGAGCGGCTGGCAGAGCTGCCGGATTCGTGCCGTGTCGATCAACGGCCGGATCTTGCTCACCGGATGATCCTCGGTCACAAACTGCTCCATGTTGATGTGGTAGAACATCGACGGCTGTGGGTCGGATGTGCCTATCATTGGCGTGGTCCTCCTGATGGACGCATCTTGTAGCATGCAAATCGTCGAGATCAAGCGGGGTTTGTCAACAGACTGCTAAGTGGTTAAACCATGAAACTCGTGCAGCACTCGGATTGACTGGCCCTACTTTAACCCAAACCAGCGGAAGAATTAGACTCGCTTGCTATGACCCGCCTCGCTGATTAAGAGTGGCAACTGAGCTTCCCTCTGTTGCTGTTCCCCTCAATTTGCCCCCAAAAGTAACACCCTAATAACACCTGGGAAGAGGGGGGGTGTTTCGGCAGATACCTTGGTCTTTTTGGACCCCCACGTATAGGGGCGAACGTCTGCCTAATCACAATCCCAACAGCACGTCCCACATTCACCTGTGTTCCGCGACCCAGAATGGCTGGCTGGGGGCACCATGAGAGATTCTGATCCCCCGCGGACGGGTGGTTTTCTCGGGATTGCGATTGGGCCTATGCTACACCACCAAATAAGAGTGATGGTGCATGGAGGACCTCTTGACTCTCACCCTTGGCGAGCAGGTCGCCGATTTAGGCCTATTTACTTTGCAAGCCCTGGTGTTCCTCCTTGTTGGGGGCGCCATGATGATGCTCATCGACTGGACAGCGAGGCGTCTTGGCGGCGGCAAGGTGAGTCGAGCGCAGTATTTGACAGCGTTGGCGTTAAGTTTTTTCCTTGGGTTGTTTTTGCAGTGGGAAGGGAGCTATCGAAATTCCCAACCGCTGAAGACACAAAACGAGTCTCTCTCCAGAGAAATAGCATCCCTTAGGAAGGATCTGGAAGCCAAAAATGAAGAAGTACAAACCCTCGAACGAAGATTCGACAAGTTCACTGCTCAGTTAACAGAATTCGGCAAAGATACAGGGAAGACGCTGCATGCGTTACAGGAAAAGGTAAAAGAAAGAGAGAGCCAGATAGCCTCTCTCCAGAGGCATCAGAATGAGAAGACAAGAACGGTAGCGATGAAAAATCAGTTGGGTCAGTTGCGAGCCGAAGGCAATCGCATCATTGACAAAGCTCTATCGACTCCCACATCCCGGCCGCCTGCTGATGAAAGAAAACAGTGGTTCACCAACACAATCCAATATCTGCGGCAGAATATGGATGCTGGTCACGTGGAAGAATTTCGAAATCCTCCAGCGTCTGCTCTGCATTTCAAAGGACTACCTGCAAGCCATGATGTATTTGCAAGTGACGTGGAAGCCAGAGTGAAAGTATTGCAACGGTTTACCGACGAGCTGCGTGAAAAAACTAAGACGCCATCAATTTCTAGGTAGTGCCGAAGGCGGGATTGTATTGGTGGGGGTTGCTCAAGTCCTTGATGATTAGGCAATTCTCATCTCCTGCGGCACCAGGAGCATGGTGGGTAAGTCAGTTTACTTTGTTGCTGGTCAGTCGAGTTAGGCCAGGTTTGCCGCTCTTCTTAACACTGTAATACCCCCATCGGCATACACCTACGCCATTTGGAAGGCACTGCTTTAAGGCACGCACTCCGGAGACAAAATGGGGGATTCCAATGAGCAGGCTTGCGGCAAGAGCCGCCACGCGCTGCGTACGCAAAATGGTTTCTTTATTTCCGCAGTACTCCCGAATACGTCTATACTCCTGTCTGACCTGAAAGCATGTCCCTTGAATATCGAAATCGGCGATGGAACAGGTGATGACGCTGCCGTTTAAAGATGGCCCCGTATTAAGAAATTTTCCTATTGTGTGCATCGGTGGTTCGGCCGGCGGCCTCGACGCCTATATTCGGTTATTGCAAAATCTTCCGGCTGATATGGGTGTCGCGATCGTGATCGTGAATCACATCACACACATGCCTACCCACCTCCATGAAGTTCTTCCTCGCTTCACCACTATGCCGGTGACTCTCATCACGGAAAAATTGTTCATCGAACCGAACTGTGTATTTATCATCCCGGAAAATCGTGACTTACATATCCTGAATGAAGAGTTTCATCTCAAGCCGATATCGAAGCCCCGCGGCTGGCCTGATGTCATCACGGTGTTCTTATGTTCACTCACTCGTCATTGGAACGGCAAGCTGATTGCCGTAATCGTCTCTGGCTATGATGGCGACGGGGCAGCCGCACTGTGCGACATCAAAGAAATAGGGGGTATTACTATCGCGCAGAAGCTGAGTACGGCGAGTCAGCCGGACATGCCGGAGAGCGCAATTGCCAGTGGATGCGTCGACTTTGTCCTCTCGCCAGAAGATATCGCAAAAGAAATTGTGCGAATTGCGCGCGCTGAAGGCTAAGTGACACGGACTCCTCGTCGCACACCAGTCGAGTCAAATGTGGTAATCTTGAAGGAGGGTTTGTAATGTCTCTGTTTTCTTCCACGCGCATGGATCCTTCCTGTTCTTACGTCGGAGCTCTTTAATCGTAGGGGCACGAAGGACACTTCAAGAACGGTGAAAGAGAGACAGACCCATCAGGCGCCACTTCACCTGCTGCGCTTCCCCGGGGCACAGGATGCCGGTCTGCCCACAGATCTCACTTGCCTGCGCACGCGTAAGAATCTCACTGCTCTAATGCCGTATCCCCAGGGGCATACTTCCAGGTTTCAGATCCTCCGCAAGTAGGTTACCCAGGTTCGCTAGTGTAGTGTCTCAATAACGGCTTTACAGTGACGGACTTTCTCTAGAATCACGGCGGCGGGTTTGGTCCACACAAAGGGTTTGGGGCTGTGGTTGTTGAGCCGGATGAACTCGTTGATCGCCGTGACCAACTCCGGCACGCTCGTGAAGACGCCGCGTCGGATTCGTTTGCGGGTGATCTCGGCAAACCAGCGCTCCACCAGGTTCAGCCACGAGGAACTGGTCGGCGTAAAGTGCAGATGGAAGCGG
>JBDTSF010000231.1:0-2294 GCA_039931295.1 Nitrospirota bacterium
CAGAGACCCGCCGCCGAAGCTGTGCCATTTCCTCCTGCGTCATGGGAACGAACCGCCGGGCGATGGCCAGGTTCTGGCGTAACAGCTCCTGTGAATCGATGCCGCTCACAAGCGTGGACACCGGCAAGGACAGCACATATCGCATCGCCTCTTCGGCCGTCAGAATACCTTGCTGAATCGGCTTTCCGTTCCCACAGAGAGATTTCATGGCAATGGGCGCGATTCCACGCTTGAGAAGTTCCGGAAGAACCTGCCGTTCAAAACTCTTGTAGGACGCATCAAAGGGGTTCAGTGGAAGTTGGCAGGTATCGAACGGAAAATCGTACTTGAGCACGTTCAAGTGCACGACCGGATTCGTGTGGCCGGTAAATCCGATGAATCGTACTTTCCCTTGCTGTTTCGCTTGGGCCAACGCCTCAATCGCTCCCCCTTCTTGGAAGAGACGTTCAGGATCATCGTCGCAACCGACTTCATGAATTTGCCACAAATCCAGGTAGTCGGTGCCCAAACGGCGCAACGACTGCTCCAAGTGCAACATGCCGACATTTTTTCCACGACCGTGGGTACACATCTTCGTCATCAAAAAGACCTCGTGACGATGCCCCTTCAGCGCCTTCCCCATCACCGCTTCACTCCGATTGTTGTGATAGTCCCAGGAGTTATCGAAAAACGTGAGACCCGCGTCGAGTGCTTCCTGAATGATTCGATTGCCTTCTTCATCGCTCGTTTTCAGAAAGTGCCAACCTCCGAGCGCTAAAATCGGAACCGTGACACCGGTGCGCCCCAGCTGACGCCGAGGAATCCCCTGCCCCTCCAACTGAGTTGATGGCTTTCCCGCATCTGTCGTGGCCCGTGCCAGACTGGAGATCCCAGCCAGCAGGACTGCCGATCCCAGCAAGCCGATTCGTTTACATACCTCGCGCCGACCAATCATTGGGTCAGTGTTGCGTTCGCCTTGATCCTCATGTAGCGGCATGCTCATGATCCTCCACGCGTCTCTCGTGTGATCCGAGAGGCACACTGAGCCCCTCTCCATCAGCCGACATTGTTCACCCTCAAAGAACTTTCGCCAAGGCCAGCTCGGCCGAATCTCGCAGAAGAGATCAATCGGCTTCCCGTCAACATAGTGGGCCACCATCCACGACGCGAGAATAGATATGGCAAAAAGACCAACTCGAATTCGGTGGAGACGGGCAGCGCGTTTCTCTCGTGAAAGGTGAGGCGTGAAACGTTTCAGTCTTTCAGTGAGAGACGAACAACGCGTCTTCTGCACTCGTTTCGAGAATACCTTACGCAGTCTTCAGTCTCTTCCCTTGAGAGACAGGCACAAAACGAAGTTCCACTCGTGATCCAGTACAGCAGCAATCCGATTCAGCATCGCAAGGGAATGCCCTTCATAGTCCGCATTTTCCAACCGGCAAATAGCTGATGCCGTTGCTACTTCCGTTCGAGCTCTACGCGGTCATTGAATAGCGTTAAGTCAAGAATAGCTCTCAACACCTCTTTCCTCTTTCGTCGCTTAGTGGGTCCAGATCTTTACAGGAGTCGATTCGAACGGATACACATCAATCATCCATCCACCGGCTTGCACGACGAATCGCCCACCGGCTTGTTGGCACTCTGATTCCGTGGCAATCCTGTCCTTGAACCCGAGTTGTTTCCGGGTCATGCGGCGTCTACTGCCGTCAGGCTGGAAGCAGATATTGACGTGGCGTGCCACTGCGCGACGCTCAAAGGGACGCGCTCGTTCAATTGATCCTCGCTCATGCCCTTCGGCGCCGTGTACATCGCCCCCTCTAGCTCATAACCATCCCCAGCTTTCTTGTACAAAAGCGCGGTCGGTTCAGCTGACTCAAAGTGAACCTTGGCTTGAAATCAGCGCTGCTTGTTGGCGAAATGGTAATGCTTTGGCTTTCGCTCGGGATGAAGCGGAACATATCCGTCGTCCACGGCCACCCGGTAATCTTTGTACTTGGCAAGGGCCTGTCGCAGAGTCTGAACGATCTGATTTGCACGCCCGGCGTTTTCGGCATTCGCCTTTCGCAACAAGGTTCATTTCATGTGGGGCCCGAGATGTTGCTGATGGGGAACCATCATGTCTACAGTCCCCTCCGCCTGATCATGACGATCCATGTCTGCACTCTGGTCGGGAGACTCTCCTTGGGCCAACTCACCTGCCAGGGCCGCCCGAGCGCCATCCATGAGAAAGAACAGGCTCCCTGAAAATGCCACCACAATACCCAGAGAGAACCAAAGGCAGCGCGTTGACTTTCGAATACCTTGGCCAGCCATGT
>JBDTSF010000232.1:0-19783 GCA_039931295.1 Nitrospirota bacterium
TGTGGTTGTACTCGCCATACCCTGACCTCCTTGTTAAGTGATTGAGACCCACTGCTTATTCCGGAGAAAAATTCTCCGACGGAACATTGCTACTATTGCTACCGTTTGATCTGCGTGGCGGGAGATTAGCGGATACCGTTTCTTGATGTCAAGTAGAATATCCAAGGTGAAAGCTGCATCCTTTCCACATGCAATATGCGTGCGAATGACTATGCACTTAACTCCAGTTTTGTCGTCTAAAATACAGAGTTCTAGGAGGTACTTGCACCCAGTCTTGAGTAGGGGGCAGGCTCAATGACAACAGCCTGCGCGACAAGTTTATAGAATAGTTGCCAACGGTCTCTGGAGGTTCGACGGTTAAACCGAACCGTGAATTCATTGAGATAACAATCTAGTTGTTCACGGGACAAGGCACCTTGGTGCGTACTCACCAGCCAGCGTTTAAATAAGGAGGCTACTCGGTGGACGCGAGGCAGCAAGGCCGGCGCTGTTTTGCCGCTGGTGTAGATTAAGCGGGGTCGGTGTTTGAAGCCTTCCTGCTTCAACCCCGCGTAGGCCTTCCATCCGTCTGTAATGACTATGGAGCCTGGCTCAACGACGTGTTTCACGAAGGCGATAAGCTGACTTGGAGAGGCGGAGGAAATTCGGCGTAGCCGGATGCGGCCAACCCCTTTCCCATCGATCTGTGTGGCGATTGCCACGAGGGCTTTGCTTTCTAAGCTCCGGCGGCTTCCTCCCGCTTCAATGCGTCCCATCTGTATTTCGTCCACTTCAACGTGGCTTCGCAATCTGTCCCAATCCGGCAGTATCAATGCGCGTCGCAGTTTCTGTAGCCACGACCATGCCGTTCTGTAACTACCGATGCCCAGGAGTCGTTGTAGTCCCAACGCACTGAGGCGTTGCTTCTGATCAGTCATCCACCACATCGCGCGGAACAAGTCCTGTAATGGAAGGCGGGTTCGATGGAAGATCGTTCCTGCCGTGACCGAAGCTTGGTATCCACATCGGCGGCACATCAGGAGGCATCTCGTGGTGGTCCAACTGCCACTGGTTGTGCACTGAGGGCAACAGAACCCAGTTGGCCACCGCAGCTGAGCCAGGTAGGCACGGCACGCACTTTCAGTTGCAAAGCGTTGTTCGAACTTAGCGAGGGTTCGCATGTAATCCTCCATGGTGCGACTCTGGAACAACTGGGAATGCTGGAGTTAAGTGCATAGATTATTCGAGGACAAGCAATATACAAAAATGCATTGGAAATCAAGTGCCGGTATCGTGCATCCATGTGTGAGACAACATCCTGGCAGGCACGGTCGGGGTCCGCCCAACCACGTGGGCTGATATACATAAACATTGGAGTGAAACAGCTTCAAGGGACATCAATCCTTGACGATCCCGAACACAAGGATTGTACAAGCGTGCTAGGTTCGGGGTATCGGGGCCTATTGACTCCATTGAATTATCAGGGGAGCGACCGAGGGAACGTGCGCTCGCAATCCGTTTGCTATTACGGTCGATGTTCACGTGGAGACTTAGTGGACGTGATCGTCTGGCGGCGGCCGAATTTCCTTTTCCCTGTTGAGTTGTTCGATTTGTCGCGTCAATTCTGCGATATCTGCCCATCCAGGTCCATCCACCGCAGGGAGCCAGCGTGCCCGTAAATAGCCGTAACGATCTATGAGAAACTCCATATGATTCGGTGTCGTCCCTTCGCCGGCCAGATCGGGATTACTAAGGGTTCTGCGGAATAGAGCGTAGCTGCGCGCAATTTCTGGTGCTCCTTGCGTTGTTACCTGGAAAGGGATGGCTGCAGTGATTGCCGTCAGGTCTTGCGGTTTGAGATCATTGAGGGGCACCGCGAGTATCACGGTATCGGCGGTGCGTAGGGCGGCATCAGCTTGTCTTAACTGACTGAGTCTTGCCTGTGACTCCGGCCATGAAAATAGAACCAGTAAAATCGCTTTCTGCCGGCGGAAATCCTTCAAGGTGCCGCTTGTTCCGTCATGTGTGGAATAGGAGAAGTTCTGTGGGGCCATGTACGGTTGATTGGGGGCGACATAGGGATTGATCAGGCGTGCTTGATAGCCACGGGAAATGGCATGGAGGAAATTCACCAGGTCCCAACGATCCTCTTCCGAGAGTTTGTCCGCAAACGCCGGCATTCCGGTACCGGGAATACCGTGGGTCAGCCAGTGGAAAAAATCCCCTGCGGTATGTTTGGCCGTGTGCGGTTCTGTGAGCAGATCCACCGGCGGGATCGTGAAGGTTTTAGCCAAAACGCCATTGCCCTTGGCTTGGGGGCCATGGCAGGGTACGCAGTTTGCCGCGAATAGCGCCGCGCCGTTGGCAACGGAAATGGTATCGAACGGGACTGGTGTCTTCCGGTAGGTTTCTGGAAAAGCCTGAGTGGCAAGAGGAGGCAGCGCCGCAACCAGAGCGCAGACCGCCAGAATGGCGGGGATGGCAATGCGCCACTTCGTCTCCCAGCGTTTGGACCGACCGAGGACAACCGCCCCAACCGCTAAGATAAGCAGCATGACTCCGACCCCTGTGCCGATCATCATGCCTACCCCTCCCCATGTGGCGTCGATGGAGAAGCGGAATGGATAGGGCCAGTCTTCAATAACGGTATGCTTCCCTGGCACGGCGTTCGACAACAGGGTTGCTGCCAATACCAGCGCTGACGCGAGCAGGACTTCGAGTGTGACCCATTTTCGAAGCGTTCGCCCACTGGCTTCAGCCACGTCCTGCGCCTGACTAAGTGCCGGTATCCAGACGAGGCGTGCGCGCGCGGCGATCACAAGAATCACGGCGAGCAGCGCGAGTTTGGTATTGAGAAGCCAACCCCAGCTTGTTGCGACCAATGAAGCATAGCTCGTGTCCACCATGCGATCAGTCACGATAATGCCAGTGGCCACGACCGCGATCATCACGGGCAACGCCATCTTCGAGAACTGTTTCAGAGTCTGGATGCTTGACCGACCGGTCTCGTTGTCCATACGCGTATGGGTCGTGGTGAACAAGACGGTGAGAAAGGCTGGCAACCCTCCGAACCAGACACTCGCCAGAACGGTATGCAGCGCGTAAGGCAGTACTGATGTGACGGACAGTTCGTCAGCGGCGGAATGGCTTGCGAGTGATCCCGCAGCCAGCGTGAGCGCAGCGACGGTCGCATACACCACATATTGCCAGCGCGCCCGGGATGAGAACCGGACATAGAGCGCCACTCCCAACACGAGAAGCGCAAGGCTAGCGCGCAGCTTCCAGATGAGTCCTATGCGAGTTTTTTGTAAGAGATCTAACCAGGCTTCCAGGCGCCAGGCATTTTCGGTCACGCCTGTGGCCTGCGCGGTCGTTGTGGCCAGCAAACCCACCAGACCCAGCAGCAGGGTGACTGAAAGCCACGGTAATGCCCGATTCAAGCGGGTGAGCCAAGGGGAGTTACGTTCAGTGGTCGCGCGCGCGCCAATCGCGAGAAAGACGCAGCCGCCGATCAGGATCATGTTGGACGCAAGCTGTAGCCAGCGGAACAGCGCGCCGATGACCTCGATCATTTCTTTTGCACTTTGCCCTTCACAGAGAAGTCGAAATACGACTCCACCACATGACCGTCCACCGACAGCACCCGAAACTTTACTGAATACTTTCCAGGCGTCAACTCCGGCAACGGCAGGACGATGGATTTCCGGTCCTCTGGAGCCAGTTTTGGTTTGACCTCGGTGACAGGATGCTTCTCGGCGTCGAGCACGATCAGCGATGCGTAGTCGCCTTCAATCTCTTCGTTGAACCAGAGTTGCACCTGCGCCGGCGCTCGGGCAAGAACAGCCCGACGTGGCGGCTCTGCCTTGACCAGCATTGAATGTGCCAGCACTGGAGCGGCATGCACGCATAGCACCATTGCGACCGCTGTGCCAGCCAGGATGCGCTTGAGTGCGTAAACTGCCCATGGTTTCATCAGAGCTCCTTCTTGTTGCTGCTGCTGAGCCGGGGTGCAGCAACCCGTCATGTGGCCACGTGTCTCGACACATTGCTACTCCTGAGACCGGATGGCTGCTTGCCTAGGAAACGGTGCTCACCGGGGACTTGCGACGACCTCGCATGATAAAGAAGATTGCTGCTCCAGCGGCGAGTACTGCGACTGGGACGATGACCATCATGTAGTGCATCAAGTGGGAAACGACTCCCCCCTCTCCGACCGAAATTGGGAATCGCGCGAGATGTTCTTCCTTGCCGTGAACGGTGATGATCCCGATGAATTTGCCAGGCTGGCTGAAGCTATGTTCGAAATTGATGAACCCCCCCGTGTAGACTTTGGCCGGCAGGTGCACGACTGTGATGGCCTGAAGATCCTGTTCCGAACCCGTATCCTTGATGACCCGAATCTCGACGGGCATCGAGCGGAGCTCCCCTTCGATAAAATCGAGCACGACCACGGTGCGTCCAGTTGACGGAATATCCCCGCAGAGTTCCTGCCTATCTGAAGTGTCAGGCTGATATTCGGTCAGGTGCATACCGTAGGGCCCAAACTTCAGTATGCAGAAGTTTTTGTCTAATTCATGAAAGTGCTGGGCCTGTGCGGACAGTGGAGCTCCGATTGCCAGCATCACGCTGAACACAATGACTGCTTTCAAAAGACATTGCAAAGACATCATCAGTATCCTTCTCTTAGTCATTACTTAGCCGCCTTCAAATATTCTCGTTAACCCAGAACCGCGCTTGTGCCTGCACCACGGGGTTGCTGGCCAGCCACCTAGGAAACAGTCTTGCTAGAAGTATTGCCGCGTCCTCGCATGGTAAAAAAGATGATCGCCAGGATCACCGCAACTCCTGCGAACGCAATCAAGAAGTAGCTGGGGGGCAACCAAATTTTTGTTTCCCCTACCGAGAATGGGAATCGCGAGACATGCTTGTCACCTACAGTCACGAGACCAATGAATTTGCCGGGCTGGTCGAAATTATGTTCGAAATTAACCGAGCCGGCGGGGTATACCTTGGGCGGCAGGTGCAAGACCGTGATGGCCTGCAGGTCTTTCTCCGACCCCGTATCCTTGATGATTCGCACCTCGGTGGGCATCGGGCGGAGTTCATCTTCCATATAATCGAGCACCACGACTGTGCGACCGGTCGCCGGAATATCTTCGCAGAATTCCTTATTGCGCGTGTTGTCCGGCTGGTAGCCGGTAAAGTGCATGTTATACGGGCCGATCGTGAGTCTGCACATATCCTCGGCCAGTGCCAAGCCTCCGTGAGCCTGGGCCTGCGAGGAGAAGAATGGCACCCCGATTGCCAACATCAACATGCACAAACCGAAAGGTTTGAGTAATTGCTTCACCATTGCCAGAATCCTCCCTCTCGAATATTGGATCATTTGCACACGGGCCGGAACGCTCGGCTCCCTATGAACGGAGGACTGTCCACCAATTGCGTACCCGCTTCGATCGTAGGAGCTTGTATAAGAGCCACACTCCCACCAGCACGGCCAGTGCTGGGACAATTTTGGATTGCACCAGCTTCTGATAATCGACCATATGCACTCGCAGGAGATACTGGGGGCGCTTCATCAGATTCTGCTTTTCTGCAGAAATGATAACGGTATAGACGCCTTCAGCCAGCCTGGCTTCGCCCCGGAGTACACCGTCCGGGTGGGTGGTTGGGCGAATATCTGCCACAATCTGATCCTCTGCCTCGTTGCTCCCGTTTCCCTTCACGACCCTCATTCCGACCAACTCTTTGCGCAGTAACGGGTCGACAAGGTCTACGACCAGAAAGGTGTCGCCTTCTTTGGGAATGTCTGTGCAATATTCATCTTTCAACTCGTATTGTGGCTGATAGGCGCTGAAATGTATGATCTTCTCTCCGATTCGGCGCAGGCACGGGTCGTCTTCTCCGCTCGTGGCTCCATGGGCTGCAACGACCTTCGGGTCGTACAATGCGGCAAGAAGCATGAGCACCATAAGGCCTGCACCTGTCATCTGCCTAACCATAAATATGCGGCACCTTCCTGTGTGGGGACGTGCGATAAAGCCCTGCCCCGTATGGCGAATCCATTGCCAGCTTAACGTCTTGCTGCATGACCCGATCTATAGGATCACTGTATGATGCCACTAAAGCAGGGTAAGATTCTAGTCCCCCTCGCAATGTATCGTATCTACAAAACCCTGAAAATGTGTTTCTGTTGGGCTTGTTCGTGTGAGGTTTCGAAAAATTGTAGTGACGCAATGAATTCACGAAGATTCGTTTTTGAACAGGCGATTTGGATAATTCAACACACTGTGAAATCGTCCCACGCTCACTTCGAGCTCAACGCGAGGTTTTTGAAGAAGGGAGGCTCAGCAAAGGCTGGCTTTGCAGCCGGTTACTACGAGGTTGGTGAGTTTTTCTCCTGCGTCGAGTTCAAGCGTCAGCCAGGCTAGCCCCGACATCTGTTCTTCTTTGTGGGTTCCCGATCCTTCTTCTATGAGGCTGATGAGGTAGTAGCGGCCGGCGGGGATTTTGGTGAACCAGAAATGTCCGGTCGGGTTGGCTCTGGTTGTGCGGAGGTAGGGAAGCAGCCGTTTCTCTGTCTGGAGCTTGGTGAGCGCCTCTTGTGGGCAGTCGGTCGGAGTGCGGGGAGTTACTGTGGCGCTTTCAGTTGAGGCAGGGGTTTCTGTCGCTGAGCAGGGTGTGGTTCTGACATTATGATCGAACCAATATCGGGTGTAGGGAGTGATGGGGATGAGATGGACTGGAGCGCCTGGTTGGGTGATTGCCTTTCCGGAAGGGGATACAAGAAAGGCTTGTCCGGTCAGAGTCCCGCGCCCTTTTTGTTTGTAGGCGAATAAATCTTTTTCGTTCAGGATCGGAGGCTGTGCGGTCTTGGCAGGAAGCGCGTTGCCTGGTTCAGCGGTCCAGACTTGGTTGGACCACAGGCTTCCCATGAGGGATACGATGACTGCGGCGCACAGAAGATGGTTGCGAAGTGGCATAAAGGTTAGGAAGTAGACGAGGACGATGTTGGTGTTTCAGCAGAGGGTATCGGTACGGGAGTGGCTTTGTGCCTGAGGGCGCGGCCTTTGTCGGGGGTCGGGTCGGTGACGATCCCGTAGACGTCACGGCCTTCGTGGCCTTCCGGGAGATATTCTGTGATCGGCAAGCCGTCTTCACGCACAAATAATAGGCAGTGGCAGTATTTGTAGATCTGCATTTCATCGCAGGCGCACATCCAGCGCCGGAGTTTGGCTTCTGCTGGTTTATCCTTGTAGAAGTTGCAGGGGCAGAGGGGTTTGCCTAGTTCGTCCACATGCATCGCGAGCCCCTTGACCACGGCTTCGGTGACGGCAGGCATGGGATGCATGGTTGTCCCGCTCTTCTCCGCGAATCCCTTTACAAACTTCCACATCTTGTCGAGACTCTCCTGTTTGGGCTCGGCCATCGCAACTCCTTTGGCAACAGTCACCGGGTCAAGGGGGCTAGAAGAACGATTTGCGTCCAACGTCATAGTTTACAAGTGCCAGAGCGTTCTTTACAATCGATCCCGCATCATTTCATGACGGCTTCTGCTGCAATCGCCGATCCGCTGCATGACGGGCCTTCGGCCGACGGGCTCGCCCCTCGGGCTCTCGACGTACTGCACAAGTACGCATCGGGGCCTTAGGACTTCGCGCGCCGTTCTCGCAGCGCGGCTCAGCGATGTCGCAACGAACCGTCACGAATGATTAGGAACGACACGTCTCGAAAATTCCATCGGACTAGGATCGAGCATGGAGAGGCCGGATACTCACAAACAGCTGATCGCCAAGTTGGCAGAGGAATTGGGGTTGGCCACAGGCCAGCAACTGGTGTCTAGTCTTGCCGACTCCACCACGAAGCCGAACCAGGTGGACGGTATCTCTCTGTTGCTGGATGAATTGATGGAGGTTTCGCCAAAAGTAGTTCGCGCGGCCATCGAAGTGTTTCCCGATTTGCAACAGCGGGGGTGCCTCAGCGATGCGGTGGCCTGGCTGGATCTGGGAGTTGTGTTGGCCGAATCCTCCGGTGCGATCGGACTGAAGTATTTCAAAGAGAGCCCGCTGGTTCTGGGAATGATCGAGCCATTATCGGCCCGATCGGTGGTGCTGAATAGGGCTCTGGAGTTAGCCGAGCGCGATGCGAATGTCGCGCTGGAGTTTTTTCGCATCTCACCGGACATGGTGAGGGTGATTCCGCCGGATCAGTTCGAGGCCTGGCTGGAAATCGGATTTGAGCTGACGCAAGTCGATTTTGTCGTGGCACTGGAGTACATCCGCCAACTTCCCGCTGTGGCCCGAGTGTTGCCGATCCAGCAGGCCAGGGCTTGGGCGATGTTCGGGTTGAAACTGATTTCCCAGAATAGCTTCGGCAAGACGGACTATTTTGGGACCGTTGAATTCCTCCGCACCAGCCCCCTCATTCTCGGCGATCACGAAGACCTCTCGGTGCGGGCTAAGGTCATCACGGTTGGGTCGTTGCTGGCCGAACGTGATTCTGGGGCCGGCATTGCCTGGTTATCGGAGTCGCCGCGCCTGTTGCGTGCTGTCCTAAACGAAGGCTGGCGATTAAAAATATTACAGTATGGGGCGTTGGTAGCAGAGTGCGACGCAGACACGGCGCTGGCCTATTTGCGACGTGCGCCTGAACTGGTGAGCGTGATCGGTGAGTCTGCTGAAGCCATGGCCCGTTTCGAGGCCTGGTTTACCGCCGGAATGGAAGTTCTGGCCTATAGTGTCGAAGGGGCCAGAGCCTACTTTGCGCTGGAGTCGCAGAAGGCGCTGACGTCGGTGGAAGCGGCGTTAAGCGGAGTGCCGCTTCGGCAGGTAGCCCGTACTGTGAAGCTCTTCGTGCAGGGGCTTTGCGGAACGGATCTGACGATTCAGGCGCTCCCTGATTCGCTGAATCAGGAGATGTCGGTGCGGGCCACAGTGAGCCAAGACGGGCGCACTATCTCACTGCCGACACTCCTTCGTCGTTACCCTACGGCCGAGGAGAATACGCGCTTGTACCTGGTGATGGCGGCACACGAAGCGGGGCACGTGGAGTTTGGAACCTACCGGCTGACCCTTGAACCGTTCGCAGACTTGGTCCTGGTTCTGCGCCAGAGGTATGGCAAGCCGAAGCAAGCTGAGCCGGATACCTTAGCAGCACTATTTCGGCTGTATCCCCATCCGGGATTGATTCAAGATTTGTGGATGCTTGTAGAAGATGCGCGAGTGGAATTTCTGCTACAGCGAGAGTATCCGGGACTTCAACGTGACTTGCAGCGATTGGCGTTGGAGGCGGTTGCGACAAGGTCGCTGACACATGGGCTGACGGTCAAAGAACTTGTTGTCGATCAATTGCTCCAGCTCTCGACCGCTGCCTCGCAGCCCGTCGCAATTCACGAAGCCATCAAGGATGAGATTGCCGTCCTCTGGCCGATGTGCCAGACGATTCTTTCTCCAACCGCAACGGCGGAAGAGGCTGTGCGTGTGGCGCATGCCCTCTATATTCGGCTCGAGGAGTTGCTGGCACCAAAGGGCGCGATGATCCAAGCCGATACGAAGGATGAGGCATCAGAGGAACAGGGTGTTGGTCCATCAGCGTCCGAACAGACGGGTGAAGACTATCGCCCTGTCACGAATTGGGTCTATCGTGGGGCCATGAAACCTGAGTTCATTCGTCAGCCTGATCAGAATGAACGGGTATCGGACGATCAGAAACAATCGGCGGACATTGAGCGAATGGCGAGTGCAGCCGGTGGGGTTCAGGAGTCATCTGCACAGGGTCAACGGAATCGAGAAGGCCACCACACAGAAACCGAGAGTGACCGGCTTGCCGGTGGGCGACAGTGGCCCTCTCATGTGGAAGAACTCCTGGCCTTGAAAGTCGAGCAGCCGACGCCGACCGATCATGCAGGGATTGGCGATCACGCGGTGCGGTATCCGGAATGGGATCAAGGGATCGATGACTATCGCCTCAACTGGTGTCGGGTCATTGAGCGGGCGGCGGAAGAGGGAAGCGGGGATATCGTGGGGGCCACCTTGAGTGCGTATGGGAGTGAAGTCTCGGCCCTTCGACGATTTTTCGAAGGTCTGAGGCCGCCAGGGCTGCGGCGCGTGTCGGGCCAAGCTGACGGTGACGATCTCGATGTGGATGCGGCGGTTCGTCTGTGCGCTGAGCGGGCGGCGGGAGCAGATCTGTCGGACAGAATTTTCGTGAGGCGGGAGAGAAAAGAACGGGATGTCGCCGCTGCGTTTCTCGTTGACGTGAGTGGGTCAACCAGCCGCCAATTGGACAGTGGCCGTCGTGTCATCGATCTGGAGAAAGAGGGGCTGGTGCTCTTGTGTGAGGCGCTCGAAGCGGTGGGAGATCACTATGCGCTCTACGGCTATTCGGGCCAAGGCCGGGGGCAAGTGGATTTTCTTGTGATCAAAGATTTTGACGATCGGTTAAGTGGGAAAGCGGCGCAGCGTTTGGGTGGACTGGCTCCTATGCGGCAAAACCGTGATGGGGCGGCTATTCGCCACGCCACTGCCAAATTGCTGGCTCAAGAGGCTCGGACGCGGTTGCTCGTCCTTATCAGTGATGGGCGTCCGCTCGACGATGGATATAAAGACGAGTACTCGCTGGAAGATACCAAAGTTGCGTTACGGGAGGCGCGTCAGCGAGGAGTGCATCCGTTCTGTATCACGATCGATCGGGAGGCCGATGGCTATGTTCGGAGAATGTATGGAGACGTACAGTTCGCGGTCATCGATCATCTTGAAGCGTTACCGATGCGATTGCCCCGGATCTATCAGCGGCTGACGACGTAGACGACGTAAAACGTGAAAGGTAAAAAGTGAGAAGTGGAAGAATGGTAACGCAGCAATCTGGAACCAAACATCTCACGTTTAACGTTTCACATTCCACGCGCGAGAAAAGATGACGAATTCAGCGGAGAGACCCACAGTTCCGCCCTGGCTGCACAAGTTGTTTACGGGACATCAGTATCCCTATGTCCGCCGATTGGCAAAGTTTGCTCAGCCGATCAAACCGGGAGAAGATCGCCAGGAGCCGACGAAGGATCTGATCGAGGCCAAGTTTTGGGAAGTCTATCCCCGCTGTTGGGCCAAGATTCTTCAAGAAGTGAAAGTAGGGATGATCGTGGTCTTTCACGACCTTGGTGAATATCCCGCCGGAGGGTATCAAGAATTGGTCGATGATCCGGACGCGTTTCTGGCAAAGACGTATGGCAAGAAGAAGATCAAAGTTAATTTCTATGACGGGGATAATTTCGTCTGCACGATCAACTTCAAAGTTGCAGGCTGGACGGAGCACGAACATGCGTGAAAAGTGCGGGGATTTTGCGTTTCACGATTTACGCCTAACGAGGAGTCGATGATGGGGAGACCGAAAATCACGGTGGTGGGTGCAGGGAACGTCGGAGGCACGACGGCGCAGCGGCTGGCTGAGAAGGACGAGTACGAGGTGGTGCTCGTCGATATTGCCGAGGGCGTCCCGCAAGGCAAGGCGCTCGATATCACACAGGCTGGGCCAGTCTGCGGCTATAGTACCCGCGTGGTGGGTACGAACGGCTATGATGAAACGGCTGGCTCGTCAGTGGCGGTGATCACGTCCGGAATCCCGCGCAAGCCCGGGATGAGCCGTGACGAGTTGTTGACCACGAACGCGAAGATCGTGAAGTCAGTTGTGTCTGCGCTGGTGTCTCGATCGCCGAATATCATTCTGATTCTCGTCACCAACCCGCTGGATGCCATGGTCCATGTGGCGCGTCGCGTGAGCGGATTGCCAAAGTCGAGGATCTTGGGTATGGCGGGAGTCCTCGATTCCGCCCGCATGCGTGCCTTCATCGGGGCGGAATTGAGCGTGCCGGGTCCTGACGTGGCGGCGATGGTATTGGGCGGACATGGCGATACGATGGTGCCGTTGTCACGGTACACGATGGTCAAGGGGACGCCGGTCTCGGAGTTGATGTCGAAGGACCGGTTGGAGGCGGTGGTGAAGCGGACACGCGAGGGGGGCGCTGAGATCGTAGGCCTGTTGAAAACGGGCAGCGCGTTCTATGCACCATCAGCATCAGCGGTCGATATGGTCGAGGCGATCATGAAGGACCAGAAGCGGGTGGTGCCCTGTGCGGTGCTCTGCGAGGGCGAGTATGGATTGCAGGATGTCGTCGTTGGGGTGCCGGTTAAGTTGGGCCGGAGCGGGGCGGAACAGATTGTCGAGTATGAGTTGACGGCGGAGGAGCGAGCGGCACTGGAAACTTCTGCCGGTGCGGTGCGCGAGCTCTGTGCCGCAGTTGACCGTCTCATGGTCTGAAATGCCGGCCAAGCGGGAGACACCAATCGACCTGCTTGGTGAGCACTGACCTTGGCTGACCGATGGCCATCTCCTGAGTGACAGACCTGGTTGCTTGACAGGAGAAGCGCGCCTACAGTACAGAGAGAAACCTGATAGCGCACTAAACGAGGAGATATTATGAAATTTCTTGAGAGTCCGATGCAGACGATAGCCGTAGGGTTTGGGCTCGCTATGATGTTGATCATGGGGTATCTGGCTATGGTTGGCATTGCGGTCGGTGATGCCGATTGGTTTGGCCTGTTCCTCCGGTGGATCCATTTCCTAGCAGGAATAGTGTGGATCGGGTTGCTGTATTTCTTTAACCTGGTCAATGCCTCGTTTTTGAAGAGCTTGGATGGCCCGACGAAGAACATCGTGATTCCCAAGCTGATGCCTGCCGCGCTCGGCTGGTTCCGTCATGGTGCCACGGTTACGGTGCTTGCGGGAATTGTGCTGTATCTCTACATGTATCAAAGAGGCGGAACCGGGGCGATTGCATTGGGAATCGGCGGCTTATTGGGTATCATCATGATGGCCAATGTTCACGCGATCATTTGGCCGAATCAACGAAGGATTATTGCGGCCGTGACGGCAGCAGCTCAGGGGACTCCTGCGCCGCCGGAAATGGCCCAGTGGGGCCGGACCGCGCTCCTTGCTTCACGGGTCAACTTCATGTTGTCGATCCCCATGCTGTTATTCATGGGGGCTGGCAGCCATCTCAGGTAAGAGGCTGTACGACTACCGGCGGGAAAGCCCGCCGGCAAGTCCATCCATCTCTTCCGTTTCCGTTCTTCAACGCCGCTGTATGTAGTTCGGGGGCCATATGGCCAGTTCCATGATGGGGCAGTGGTCCTAAGTCATTGAGATTCAGGCCTATTGCCCCGTCATTACCTTGACGAATACCGGCCACGCACTTTATAGTATCGCTCCATTCATCTCATCGAAACAAACTGGTCAGGAAGGGCGCATGACGACTGCGACAGAACCGCGGGTTCTCCAAACACTTGATGGCGCTCCATGGGATATCGAGGCCTACCGGAAGATCGGAGGCTACGAGGCATGGGAAAAGTGTGTCAAAGAGTTGAGCGTGACCGACATTGTAAATCAACTAAAAAAAGCTGGCCTGCGCGGGCGAGGGGGGGCCGGTTTCCCCACGGGCATCAAGTGGGAAAAGGTTCTGAATCATCGGGTGAAGGAACATTATTTTGTCTGTAATGCCGGCGAACATGAGCCAGGGACGTTTAAAGATCGTTATTTACTCAAGCAGGCGCCACACCAACTTATCGAGGGCTGTCTCATTGCCGCCTACACGGTGCAAGCGAAGGCGGCCTTTATCTATGTGAACCATGAGTACCACGAAGAACGCGAGAATCTGAAGAAAGCTTTGGCACAGGCGAAGGCTCATGGGTTCTTGGGCAACAATATTCTGGGGAGCGGTGTAGATCTCGACCTACAAGTTTTTGAAGGCCACGGGAGCTACGTGGCTGGTGAAGAAACGGCGATGCTCGAATCGATGCAAGGGCGTCCGGCGATGCCGAGACAGAAACCGCCTTTCTATCCGACCGACTTCGGCCTCTATGGCAAGCCGACGTTAGTCAATAATGTCGAAACATTGTGCAATATTCCTCGGATCCTTCTCAAAGGCGTGGATTGGTTCACACAGGTTGGCACAGAAAAGTGTCCGGGCACGATGATGTTTTCTCTGAGCGGCGCTGTGAATCGGCCTGGCGTATACGAAATGCCGATGGGCACGACAATCCGAGAACTTGTGGACACATGTGGGGGAGGGGTGCCTGACGGCCGCAAGGTCAAAGCGGTATTCCCCGGTGGGCCGGCGTTTTCGATGGTCACCGCCGATCAGCTCGACCTGTCGATGGATTTCGATTCGTTGAAGAAAGCGGGAACAGGACTTGGATCGGCTGGCGTGATCGTGGTCGATGATGCGACATGTATGGTGGCCCTTACGCTCAAGTTCTCAAATTTCTTCAAGGCTGAGAGTTGCGGGCAGTGTCCGCCCTGTCGAATGGGGACCATTAATCTCGCTGCGCTGATGACGAAGATCGAGCAGGGAGAGGGGACGGAGAAAGATATGGAGAGTCTCCTCCAGCTGTGTGGATTTGTGAAGGGGACGGGCTATTGTACACTGGTAACTGGGGCTGCCGTGTTGGTTCAGAGCAGCATAAAACTGTTTCGCCACGAGTTCGAAGAACATATCCGATTGCAGCGCTGTCCTTATCAGCCTTGACGGTTGGCCCCACGGTGCATTGAGGAGCGAATGACGATGCCGCATGTGACATTCCTTCTTCCTGAAGGCAGAAGTGGAGAGGTTGAGGTCAATACGTCGTTGTTGGAAGCGTCGAAGCTGTTGGGGTGTCGGTTGAATCACGATTGTGGCGGGAACGCTTCCTGTACCACCTGTCGGGTCGAAGTGCAGATGGGCGCCGAGAACCTGTCTGAAATCGACTTCGATGAGCAAGATCTTCTTGATCGGGAAGCCCTCAGCGAGCCCTGGCATCGTCTTGGGTGTCAGGCCAAAGTGCTCGGAGACGTGGTTGTTCGGGTGCCGGATGGCAAGTGGGTTGCACCCACAATACCGCAGTCGGAGTCGCAGGGTCTTGAAATCCAGTAAAGAGATGTTACACTAAATCATTCCAGGCAGGTCTTTGAAGGACGGCTTGGCCACAATGAGGAGAAACACCATGCTGACGATTACACAGGTGGCAGAACAAAAGATCAAGGAATTGATGGTAGAGGAGAAGGATATCGTCGGCCTGCGCGTCTATGTCAAGGGCGGCGGGTGCCACGGATATCAATACGGGATGGCCTTCGAGTCGAAAATGGGCGACGACGACACTGTGGTGGAAAAGGGCATCGTCAAGGTCATCATGGATTCCCAGAGTGCTCCGCTTCTTCAGGGAGCCGAAGTCGATTACGTGGACAGCCTCCAAGGATCCGGGTTCTCGATTAAGAACCCCCAAGCGAAGACGACGTGTGGTTGTGGCAGCTCCTTCAGCGCCTAATGAATGCGCGCGGGAATAGTGTGAGTCGGTCGGTTGCGTGAGTAACAGGGGGAGCCAGGATTGTTCGAATACCTCGGCAATCCTGGCTTCTCTATTTCTGCACCGGATATGAGCTGGATGTACGATGGGACAGGCAAGTGTCACGCGGCGATATCGGTTCTGCGCCGCGCATCGACTGCACACGGATGATCTGTCACCCCAGGAAAACCTGGCTGTGTTTGGGAAGTGCAATAACCCCAATGGACACGGCCATAACTATGTGGTGCTGGTAACCGCAAGGAACAGGGTGGAGACTGAGGCTGGTGGAGGTGTGGACCTCGGTCGGATGGATCAGATTGTGGGAGAACAAGTCATCACGCGATTCGACCATTGCGACCTCAATCAAGATCCTGAGTTTGCCGATCGCACTACGACGGGAGAAAATTTGGTGATGCTGATCTGGGATCTGCTAGTACCGTGCCTTCCAGATGGGCAACTGGAGAAGGTCGGGCTCATTGAAACACGCGACAACTATTTCGAGTATGCGGGGGCGACGAATCAAGCCCCGGTGCTTAGAGAGGGGCGTCATGGCTAAGCAAGGAGTCAAGCGGCAGGGCCGGCAGCCGGTCGAAGATATCAATGGGAGCGGCAGGCCGGCAGATCTGGCTGTGCTGCAATCCCTGGTGACAGAGATGTTGCTTGCCATCGGCGAAAAGCCGGGCCGGAATGGGCTGCTCAAGACTCCGGAGCGGGTCGCCAAAGCCTTCGCCTTCATGACCCAGGGCTATCATCGCGATATCGATCATCTCCTGAATGGCGCCCTCTTCCCAATCGAGTACGATGAGATGGTGATCGTGAAAGACATCGACTTTTTCAGCATGTGTGAACATCATCTTCTGCCGTTTTATGGCAGAGTCCATGTCGGGTACCTGCCGAATAAGAAAGTGGTGGGGCTCAGCAAGATTCCACGCATCGTGGACGTCTTTGCGCGCCGGCTGCAAGTCCAGGAGCGACTCACTGTCCAAATCGCTGAAACCCTGAAATCGAAGCTCAATGCTCATGGAGTGGGCGTGGTCGTCGAAGCGCGGCATCTTTGCATGATGATGCGGGGGGTCGAAAAGCAGAACACCATCGCGGTCAGCAGCTCTATGTTGGGTGCCTTCCGCAGTCAGCCGCAAACGAGGCAGGAGTTCCTGAAGCTGATCCGCCGAGGCAGCGTCGCCGACTCCGATTAAGCAGGACGTTGAAAAAGTCCCCCAGCGTCGTTCTCGCATCGTTCAGATCCTCAACGTACCGATGAAATATTCAGAGATCGAAAGCGCTGGAGGGGCTTTTCCGTTCGCCAAGATCTATTGTGTGGGCGAACGGTTCCACGAAGTGCGGTGGGTACCTCCTCCGGTCTTCACTCGCTGCGGTCGCGCTGGAAAACCGTTTTGAACACCCTGCCGCTCTTTCATCATCCCAACCGATCCATTCTTCAACTTTTAGGAAAACAGGCTTCAGGTCTTCGTTTTCTTCAGCCTTGACTTGGGAGTGGCGCGTCTCGGCGTACAGAGGTTGGCGGTCAGCTATGCTTTTTGGGGGCAAGTTCCGAGGCGAAGGCGGCAACGATCTGGTTAAAGGCTTCAGGCTGTTCCAGGTTGGTCAGGTGTGCGGCGTTGGAGATGATGGCTAGGCGAGCGTTGGGGATTTGGTCAGCCATGAGTTTGGCATCGGAGGGTGGGGTGGCTTGGTCCAGTTCGCCGACGATGATCTGAGTGGGGCAGGTGATCTGGGACAAGAGGGGAATTGAATCAAGCCGTTCGGCCATTTCCATGAGGTCCCCGGCGATTCCGCTGATCTGGCTATTCTCGATTATGGTTCTCACTTGATGGACGAGAGCTGGCCTCGTCTTGATGGTTGCGGGGCTGAAGAGTTTGGGAAGCATGATGTCTGCTATGGCTGAGGGGCCCTTCTTGTAGGCGGTCTGCGCCATTTGGAACCGTTCCTCTTTTCCTTCTGTTGTGTCTGCCTGGGCCTTCGTGTCCGCCAGGATCAGTCCCTTCACGCGAGCGGCGTACCTCCGATAGAACGCAAATAAAATATAGCCGCCCATCGAAAGTCCCACGAATACTGCTTGCTGTATTGCGAGCTGGTCCAGCAGCGCACACACATCGTCGGCGGATTGCTCCAACGTATAGCGCCAGAGCGGCGCGTCCGACTCACCATGCCCGCGCAGGTGGATTGTGATGATCCGGAACTGTGAGCAGAGGGCTTCCTCTTCTGGCGCCCACATGGTCCGGTTCAGGGGAAAGGCGTGGAGAAAGACGATGGGGAGACCGGTTCCCCGGTCGCTGTAGGCGATGGTGATGCCGTTGATCTGAGTTTTCATGTTTTCTCCGCTTCGCGCCTTTCGTAACATCGGCTGTCGGCAGCGTCAAGAGCTGGTCTGTGGCTGTTGCTCTGATGCGAAGAGGCGTATAGAATTCCGGTCATTGCTGAGAACTAATATGACGACTTCGCGCGATCAGAGCTCCGATTTATTCGGTACTCCCGAGGGAGAGATATTCGTTGAGGCTCCGCTGGCCGAGCGTCTGCGGCCGCGAGAGTTTACGGACTTCGTCGGGCAAGAGGACATCACTGCGCTAGATCGGCCGTTGCGGCGGGCCATCGAAGCGGATCAACTCTCCTCCGTTATATTCTGGGGGCCGCCCGGCTCGGGCAAGACGACGCTGGCGCATCTTATCGCGCGCCATACGAAGGCGCAGTTCGTCCCCTTCTCGGCGGTCACAGGGGGTGTTCCCGAGCTGCGGGCCATGATCAAGACGGCTGAGCAACGCCAGGCGATCAACGGTCAACGGACCATTCTGTTTGTCGATGAGATCCACCGCTTCAACAAGGCGCAGCAGGATGCCTTTCTGCCTCACGTTGAGCGGGGGACGATCATCCTGGTCGGCGCGACGACGGAGAATCCTTCATTTGAGGTGATCTCTCCGCTACTGTCTCGTTCCTTGGTTGTTGTCCTCAGGCCCCTGTTGGAGGAGGCGCTGGGGCAAATTCTGGATCGGGCGCTCGCGGATTCTGCGGTCGGGTTGGGGAAGTGGAATGCCCGACTGTCATCCAGTGCCAGGCAACGACTGATTGCCTATGGCAACGGCGATGGGAGGGCACTTCTGACGGCGTTGGACTTTGTGGTGAGACAGCAACCAGTCGGGCCTGACGGCACGCGCCTGATCGATGGAGCGGCGCTGGAAGCCGCACTGATGAAGAAATCGATCCGCTATGACAAATCCGGCGAAGAACATTACAACGTCATCTCTGCCTATATTAAAAGCCTTCGGGATTCCGATCCTGACGGCGCACTCTATTGGCTTGCCCGTATGTTGGAAGGGGGGGAGGATCCGAAATTTATTGCCCGCCGACTGGTTATTTTTGCCTCCGAGGACATAGGGAATGCCGATCCCATGGGGCTGGTGGTCGCGGCTGCGGTCGCTCAGGCCGTGCAGTTCGTGGGACTCCCCGAGGCGCAGATCAACTTAGCCCATGGGACGACCTATCTCGCGACCAGACATAAAGATAATGCCTCCTATGTCGGACTGTTGGAGGCCATGGAAGACGCGAAAACCCATGGAAATCTAGGGGTCCCACTCCATTTGCGGAATGCCGTGACCTCGATGATGAAAGGGCTTGGGTATGGGAAAGATTATGGCTATGTCCACGACGATCCTCAGGCCAGAACGCAGGATCATCTCCCGGAACCACTCAAGGGGCGTTGCTACTACAGGCCTAGAGAGACCTAAACGGGGGCTCAAGAGTATGGTGGACAAAGATTTCTAATCGGTTATACTTCGGCCTATGAAACGGCAGAACCCGAAACCGAGGACGACAATCGCCGCCACGGACGAACGGCGTAAGTTTGTTCGGGCGACCTTGGTCGGTTCCGCACTCATTTCACCGAAGAGCGGCGCTAAGGCAATTACGGCTGTGTTGGATAACGTCAATAAAGTCGGTGCAGGGTTGCACACGAAAGAGAAATTAGCGATGGCTCAGCCGGTGACGGTGTCGATTGCGTTTCTCGATTCGGATCGCGCGGAACAGATGGAAAAGCTCGACGGGAAAGTCGTCTGGATGAAGCCATGGGAAAAGGGGTTTCTGATCGGCGTGATCTGGGACGAGCTGGTCACCAAAGAGAAAAACCGCTGGTTGTATTATTACCTGGAAGAAACGGCCAAGTCCTCCGTTTAGCAGGATGCTGAAAAATCCCGCCAGCTTCGTTCTCGCATCGTTCAGACCTTCAACGTACCACAAGGGTACGCCTCAGGCCTTCACTCGCTGCGGCCTTGCTGAACGATCTTTTTGAGCATCCCGCTGCTCCAAATATGCAGATCAGTGATGCCCTGGCCTCCCGGTGGTTTTTCCAGCAGTCGGCTAGGCGAAGGCTGTCAACTTCTGTTTGACTTCTTCCAATTCAGCCGCAAGCGTTTCCCACCGGG
>JBDTSF010000233.1:0-30850 GCA_039931295.1 Nitrospirota bacterium
TAGTACAATAAATCCAAGCCTCGCTCATGGAGTACACCATGATGCAGCCGTGTTGTGTTCGAAGACAGTTCTTCCTTAGTGTCCTCCTACTGGCAGCCTTATCCTCGATAACGATTCCGGCGCGTGCTGAGTGGTATGTGGCCGGTCAAGCCGGGTACAGCTTTGCCGACTCCTTGCGCAATGTCACAACCACAGGTCCGTTCAGTGGCATAGAACTGCAAGACTTCGACATGAAGAACAGTCTGGCGTATGGCGGGAAGGTCGGCGCGTATCCTTTTCACGGCTCACTCGGATTCGAGTTGGATGTCAACCACAGTACGCCGCACGTGAAGAATCTTGGCGATAGCCCCGGTATTCACCTGGGCGTGACGAATGTGGGCGCGAATGTCCTGTTACGCTATCCAGGCGCGACTTTCCAACCGTATCTCGGCCTTGGTCCCGGCATTCTGATTGCGCGCCTGAGTCGTTCGGCAGAGACCGAGTCGGACACACAGGTGTCGATCGGGTTCAATTTTCTCACGGGGATCCGTGCATTTGTGACGCCTAATGTGGCGTTGTTCACGGAATATAAATTCACGGATGCGAAGTTCGACTTTAATGGCGCATTCGGTTCGTTCGGTGGATTCGATAGTACCTATAGGGCGCATCAGCTATTTGTCGGCGTCTCGTACCATTTCTAGGGGAGGGTGCCATGTCGACTCGATGGATGAAGACGATGATCGGTGGAGTGCTACTGTTCAGTCTCTCGGCCTGCGCAGAGTCGCTGCATCAGACGCAACGAATGGCTACGCTTAGCCAGGCTCCGGAGAACGGGTACGCCGACGTGTACGACCAGGCCAGTCCCTTCTACTCGAATCCCGGATTCTGGTGGAGCCCCTTTGGTTCTTATCCAGGATCTTACGGGTATGGGTCTGGATATCGATCAGGGTACCCCTATTATTATCCCCGTTCCGGCTTTTCGTCTGGGGGACCGTCTTCTGGTTTTAGTGGGCCAAGTTCCCGTCCTTCACCTCCAGCGAATGCACCGTCACGAATGTTCAAGCGGTAGAACGAGATCATGCGAAGATTCAACGTCGGCTGTTTATTGACACGTTCTCGAGGCCTATGTTAGCTTCACCCCTTCGCGCTGGCTGAATCCAGCGTGCCTACACCTTGCTCCGGGCTAGTCCCGGGGCCTTTGTCCAGGAGGATTGCTGCATGGAGCTCTACGAGTCTCTGTTTATTATTCGTGCGTCTGTCTCCGACCAGGAGACCACTGCTTTGATTGAAAAGATGAAGGCGGTGGCAGAGAAGACCGGCGCGCAGTTCATCAAATCAGAAAACTGGGGCAAGAAGAAACTCGCCTACGAGGTGAAGCGGGAACGTAAGGGCACGTACGTCTACTTTTACTTCAGGGCACCCAACATCACGGTCGGTGAATTAGAGCGATCCTATCGACTCGAAGACACCATTATCAAATTTTTGACCGTCCATCTTAAAAAAGAACTGGTGCCGCCACGGCCGATCGAAACATCATCGGAGGAGTTTGCTGGTGGCCGGGTTTAACAAAGTCATTCTCCTTGGGAACCTCACGCGGAATCCTGAGCTACGGTATACACCGAACGGGACCCCGGTGGCCAGCTTAGGCCTGGCGGTCAGTCGGCGGTACAAGCAGGGCGATGAGTTGAAAGAAGAAGTCTGCTTTGTCGACATCGTCGTGTTCGGCAAGCAGGCAGAACATTGCGGGCAATATCTCAGCAAGGGGAGCGGAATCATCGTCGATGGGCGGCTCCAACAGCGCCGGTGGGAAACTGAAGACGGTCAGAAACGCAGTAAGCATGAGGTGGTGGCCCAAACGGTCACGTTCATGCCGAAACGTCAGGATGGTGGTGGCGGTGGAGCTGAGGCCCCGGCGCACGATGATGCCGGGTATGAATCCGACGAACATGTCTAAGCAGGATGCTCAAAAAGGCTGTTCAGCAAGGCCGCAGCGAGCGAAGAGGCGAGGCGTACGCTTCGGTACGTTGAGCCTCTGAGTGAAGCGAGAACGAAGCTGGCGGGCTTTTTCAGCATCCTGCTAACAGAGAGGGAGACGGTGTATGGAACGTGAACAACAACAAGGCGGAGACCGAGACGGCGGCGGCGGTGGTGGACGGTTTTTCCAACGCCGTCGGCCTTGTCGATTTTGTATCGACAAAGGGTCAATCGATTTTAAGGATGTCGGGCTGCTGAGAAACTTTTTAACTGAGCGGGGTCGAATTGTTCCGCGGCGCATCTCCGGCAATTGCATGAGGCACCAGCGTGAATTGACGGCTGCCGTCAAACGGGCTCGACACATCGCGCTTATCAGCTTCGCAGAAGAACGATAACCGGTCACATTGGGGATAGGAATGCAGGTAGGTGTCACGATGGAACTGCTCAGGCCGCTGTTGGCTGACATCACTACCGATGGGCTCTCGCTGGTCGGCGAGGTCACGGCTGAAGAACTCGGTCTCACCGAGGAGGATGCTGTGCTCCCAGGTCCGCTGGCTGTGAGTCTGGACCTGACCAATATCGAAGGACTGGTCGCCGTGACGGGGGTTCTGGAGGGCATGATCGTCCGTGAATGTGTGCGGTGCCTGAAAGAGTATGAGGATCCGTTGGCTTTTTCTGTCCGGGCGGCCTTTATCCAAGAGCCCAAGCCGGCACCTCGCCATCCGAAACGGATCAATCCCCGAAAAGGGCGTGTGGAAGTCGTGGAGGCAGAATCAGAAGAGGAGCCAGACGATCAATACCACTATCAGGGCAATCAGCTGGAACTGGCTCCCATGTTACGTGAACACGTGATCCTGTCCGCGCCGATGCAGCCGCTCTGCAGCGACGACTGCGCGGGGCTCTGTTCGCAATGTGGGAAAAATTTGAACGAGGGACCTTGTCAGTGTGCCAAGGAACCATCGATCCCGAAATTTCGGGTCGTCCAGAGCATGAAACACAAGACCGGCGGATCGCCAGCATCATAGCGTGACCGTCTGCTATCGAGAGTGAGAAGGAGTTACCATGCCGAATCCGAAGCATAAACATTCACGAGAACGACGCGACAAGCGGCGCACACAAAAATTGCGCATCACCCCGCCGGGCATGTCTGTCTGCCCGCAATGCCACGAGATCAAGCTGCCACATTACACCTGCTTGCATTGCGGGACCTATAAGGGTAAGGCGGTCATTCAGGTCGAAGAGTCCTAGTTGAGCCCGTGACGGGGCCGTCTGACTGTGCCCAGATGGCTCCAGGGATCGTGACGGGATCATTGCTGTTTACCTGTTGCGTCGATCAATCCGCTGCTCTACACTCCTGCCGCATATAGCGTGGGAACGGTTGCTCTTCTTTTCCGGCCACGTGATACGTCATCGTTCGATAAACACTCAGCAGCCCTATGAAGATTGCGCTTGATGTCATGGGCGGTGACCATGGACCGGCCCCGGCTATTGAGGGAGCGCTCCAGGCTGCCCAGGAATGTGATGTCGAAGTACTGTTGGTCGGTGACGAAGCTATTATTACTGCTGAGTGTCGCCGTCTCGGTTGCACGGATTCCCGCCTCTCTATTCGACATGCTTCGCAAGTCGTCGAAATGCACGAGTCGCCGGCTACCGTTGCTCGCAAGAAGAGGAATTCCTCCATCTGGATTGCTACTGAGCTGGTCAAGAGCGGCGAGGCGAGCGCCGTGGTCAGTCCTGGAAACACCGGCGCCAGTATGGTCGCGTCGTTCTTTGTCCTCGGGCTGACGAAGGGTGTCGAGCGCCCGGCGATTGCGACAAGCCTACCCACGTTGACTGGTACGGCGATCATGTTGGATGTGGGGGCTAATGTGGACTGTTCGGCTCAGCATCTGGCCCAATTCGCTATCATGGGGAACGAGTACGGTAAGCATCTTTTTGGGAAGCCTAACCCACGCATTGGACTGTTGAGTATCGGGGAAGAAGACAGCAAAGGGAATGAAGTGACGAAGGAGGCGTTCAAGCTCCTCAAAGCCAGTTCGCTCAACTTTATCGGGAATATCGAGGGTCGCGATGTGTACAGCGGGAGCGCGGATGTGGTGGTGTGTGATGGCTTCATTGGAAACGTCGCGCTGAAAATTTCCGAGGGAGTGGCGGATACGATCAAGAAGTTGTTGATCAAGGAGATCTCGGGGTCCTTCTTGGGCCGTTTGGCCTACCCACTCATTGCCAAGCCGTTGCTGAACTTAAAGAAGAAAATCGATTACGCGGAATTCGGCGGCGCGCCGCTTCTGGGCGTCAATGGCATTACCATGATCTGCCATGGCCGTTCGTCCGCCAAGGCGATCAAGAATGCGATCCGACGGGCAAAGGGATTGGCAGAAAGTCGTGTCGATGAGTTGATCCAACGCGATATTGAAGAGAGTGTTTCACACGCCAAGCCGACTGAGGATACACCGTCATGAGAGCCCGCATCGCAGGGACTGGATCGTATGTGCCGGCCAAGGTGTTGACCAATGCCGATCTTGAACGGATGGTCGCGACTTCGGACGAATGGATTGTCGAACGGACCGGTATTCGTGAACGGCATGTCGCCGGCCCCGGGGAAGCCTGCTCCGATCTGGCGGTCAAGGCAGCAGAGCGAGCTTTGGCCGCTGCGGGGGTGAGTGCTGCCGATCTTGACATGATCCTTTTGGCTACCTGTACGGGCGATTATCCGATTCCTGCCACCGCTTGTTTGATTCAGCATCGATTGGGGGCGACGCGCGCAGCGGCCTGTGACCTGTCAGCCGCCTGTTGCGGGTTCGTCTATGCGTTATCGGTGGCGGATGCGTATGTGAAAACCGGCATGCGCCATGTGTTGATCGTCGGGTCGGAAGTGATGTCGGCCATTCTCGACTGGACCGATCGCAATACCTGTATTCTATTTGGCGATGGGGCCGGAGCGGCAGTCATCAGCGCCAGTGAGAACGACCGTGGCATCCTGTCTACGCATCTTCGTTCCGACGGCGCGCTTTGCGATCTCATTACAGTGCCAGGAGGGGGATCACGTCTGCCACCTTCCGAAAAGGTTGTGGCGGAACGGATGCAGTATATCAAGATGAAGGGGAACGAGACCTTTAAGGTGGCGGTTCGAACTTTGGAAGAAGTCGCGCGGGAAACGTTGTCGGCCAATCATCTTCGCGTTGAGGATCTCGACCTCTATGTGCCGCACCAAGCGAATGTGCGCATTCTCAGGGCGGTAGCTGAACGTCTTGGTCTTCCGTCTGAGAAAGTGATGCTGAATCTCGATCGATACGGTAATACGTCAGCGGCCTCGATTCCCATTGCCTTGGATGAGGCGGTGCAACAGGGGCGGATCAAAGAAGGGAGTCTGGTGATGTTAGGGGCATTCGGTGCTGGATTGACGTGGGCCTCAGCTCTCATTCGGTGGTAGTGAGATGGCAAGGGGCGGGCTTCTCACGTCGGCATCGCTCCTGTGAGCGTCGACAACTTTTCCCGTTGACATTCAAGGGAAATTCGACGATATCTAACCCCCTGGGACAGCCGGGTGGGTCTATTCCGGCTTGAAGCCCCACGACTCAGGAGCGTAACTGGCAGCCTCGTATAACCACCTCAGTAGTATGACAACTCTCCAGCCGACACAGTCACGTGGAATTGGATTGATCTTCCCAGGTCAGGGATCTCAGTCGGTTGGGATGGGGAAAGCGCTGGCTGAGGCGTATCCGGGTATCAGGAGTGTGTACGATGAGGCCTCGTTGGTATTGGGATATGACATTGCCGCGCTCTGTTTTGACGGGCCGGCGGAGCAATTGAACCTCACGGAGTATACTCAGCCGGCGTTATTGGTGAGCAGTCTGGCCGCGCTCCATGCACTTCAACCGTTAGGGGTTGCGCCGATCGCAGTGGCCGGTCATAGCTTGGGTGAATACTCGGCTCTTGTTGCCGCTGGGGGAATGACTTATCTTGAGGCGGTGGCGATCGTGCAAAAGCGAGGTCGCTATATGGCCGAAGCGGTATTGCCAGGAACCGGGCTCGTCGCCGCGCTGCTTGGCCTCACGGCAGACGTGGTGAAAGAGGTGTGCCGTGAGGCATTATCTGTGGGGGTTGTGGCTGCGGCAAATTTCAATTCGCCAGGCCAGATCGTCATTGCTGGGGAAAAGGCTGCCGTAGAACGGGCTATTGAGCTGGCAAAGGCCAAGGGCTGTAAGAAGGCGATTGTACTTCCGGTGAGTGTGCCGGTGCATACGCCGCTGATGCAAAAAGCTGCTGATCGACTTGCCGGAGATTTGGCGGCGATCACCTGGTCTGATCTCAAGGTGCCGTTGATTACTAATGCCGAAGCCAGAGCCCTTACGAAGGCGGGTGACATCCAAGCCTCGCTGGTACGACAACTACCCTCGTCGGTGCTCTGGGAAGATTCGGTGAAGGCCATGGCTGCGATGGGTGTGACGACCTTTGTCGAAGTTGGGCCTGGGACAGTGTTGAGCGGCTTAATCAAACGGATTCTTCCGGACGCAGTGACCATGAATGTCAATGATCCTAAGTCGCTCGAGGCGACCCGCGCTGCGTTCAGCGCGTGAAGGGGTATGAGGAGCGAGCGGATGTCACTTCAAGGTAAGGTTGCGATTGTGACAGGGGCGGCGCAAGGAATCGGCAGGGCGATCGCGGAAGCGTTGGCGCAAGCCGGGGCTGATATTGTGGTCGCCGATCTTGATCCAAGCCGGTCAAAAGACACGGTTGCGGTCGTGGAGCAGTTGGGGCGCAAGGCGCTGAACATCAAAGTCAATGTGGCGGACGGCACCGAGACTAAAGCCATGGTCGATCAGGTGATCAAGGAGTGGGGGAAGGTCGACATTCTGGTGAACAATGCCGGGATCACGCGTGATGGGCTGTTGTTGCGGATGAAGGAAGAAGACTGGAACCTGGTGCTGCAAGTCAATTTGACCGGGACGTTCAATTGTATCAAGGCGGTCTTGCTCCCGATGACCAAGCAGCGGTATGGTCGTATCGTCAACATTGCGTCGATCGTCGGCGTGATGGGTAATGTGGGCCAGGCCAATTATGCGGCATCGAAGGCGGCGGTGATTGGATTAACCAAGACGGTGGCGCGGGAATATGCGAGCCGAGCCGTGACCGTGAACGCGGTTGCCCCAGGATTCATCGACACCGCCATGACGCAGGGATTGTCGACAGAGGTGAAAGACACACTCCAAAAGCAAATCCCGTTGGGACGATTGGGTACGCCAGCCGATATTGCCGCGGCGGTGCGTTTTCTCGTGTCGGACGAGGCAGCCTATATCACCGGGCACGTGTTGCATGTGAACGGTGGGATGTTGATGCCCTGACGACTCTGTGGACAGAGTATTGTAAGATGCTGCGACGACAGATTTGCAGCAAGAAGGAGGATCTAAGATGGGGAAGGAGGCAGGGAAATCAATGGGTACTGTAGATGAACGGGTGAAGAAAATTATCGGAGAGCAGCTTGGAGTCGAAGAGGATGAGGTCACGCCAGAAGCCAGTTTCGTGGAAGACCTTGGCGCCGACTCGCTTGATACTGTTGAGCTGGTGATGGCCCTCGAAGAAGAATTTGGCATCGAGATTCCCGACGAAGACGCGGAAAAAATTCTGACGGTCGGGAAAGCGTTGGACTACATTAAGGAAAAGGCCTAGCGGTTGTAGGACGCGATGAGTGCTCGTTCGACCAGACGGATAGTGGTGACCGGTCTGGGGGTGATCACACCTCTAGGGACGGGTGTCGAAAAAACGTGGAAGGCCATCTGTGCCGGTGAATCCGGGATAGGTCGAATCACGAAATTTGACCCTGCAGCCTACGATGCCAAAATCGCCGGTGAAGTGAAAGACTTCGATCCGGCCCAGTTCATCGAGAAAAAAGAAATCAAAAAGATGGATACGTTCATCCATTACGCCGTGGGCGCTGCCCAGCTGGCGGTGGATGATGCGGGGTTCACCGTGGCGCCGGAAGAGGCTATGCGAGTCGGTGTGTACATCGGATCGGGTATCGGGGGGCTTGGGTCGATCGAGCACTACCATAAAATTCTGCAGGAAAAAGGCCCCGGGCGCGTCTCGCCATTTTTCATTCCGATGACCATCATCAATCTGGCCTCCGGGCAGGTGGCGATCAGACTGGGCGCCAAGGGGCCGAACTCCTGCGCGGTGACGGCTTGTGCGACGGGCAACCACTGTATCGGTGACGCCTTTCGATTGATTCAGGCAGGCGATGCTGATGTCATGATTGCGGGCGGGGCGGAAGCCGCCATTACCCCGTTGGGGGTTGCAGGATTTGCCGCGTCGAAAGCTTTGTCGTTTCGTAACGACGAGCCGACGAAAGCGAGTCGGCCGTTCGATAGAGACCGCGACGGGTTCGTGCTCGGCGAAGGCGCCGGAATTGTTGTCTTGGAAGAACTGGGTCATGCACGTCGGCGAGGGGCTCGGATTTATGCCGAGCTCATCGGCTATGGGATGAACAGCGATGCGTACCATATCACGGCCCCGTCAGAAGAAGGAGAGGGCGCGGTCCGGTGCATGGAGCTGGCGCTCAAGGACGCCGGCATCGGCAAGGGCCAGGTCGGCTACATCAACGCGCATGGCACGTCGACGATGGCGGATGCGATTGAGACCAAGGCTATCAAGCAGGTGTTCGGAGACCACGCCTCCCGCATTCCGGTGAGTTCGACCAAGTCGATGACCGGCCACTTACTCGGGGCGGCTGGTGGGATTGAAGCGGTGTTTAGCGTGCTGGCGCTTCACCACGGGATACTCCCACCGACGATCAACTTGGATCATCCGGATCCTGCCTGCGATCTGGACTATATTCCGCACAGGGCGAGGCCGGCTGCGGTGACAGTCGCACTGTCGAATTCTTTTGGATTCGGCGGAGTCAATGCCTGCCTACTTTTTAGAAAGCCCGAGGCGTAATACGATTGTGCGAGGGATATACTCGCCACTATGACTTCGGTTTCTTCTGGAGACGCGCTCCAATCCTTGTTGGGCTATCGGTTTCATACGCAAGCCTTGCTCGATGAAGCCTTGACTCACTCCTCTCTCGTCAACGAGCAGAAAGCGGCTTCGCCTCAACATAACGAGCGGCTCGAATTTCTTGGCGATGCCGTGCTGTCGCTTGTGATGAGCGAATACCTGGCTTCTGCGTTGCCGCAGTCCTCTGAGGGGACTCTCTCCAAGCTGAAGGCGCAGGTGGTGAGCGAGGGATCGCTGGCCCAAGTCGCCCGCCGGCTCGGACTAGGGGGGCATCTCAAGCTCGGGCGTGGAGAGGAACGTTCGAAAGGGCGCGAGAAAGATTCCCTACTGGCCGATGCTTTGGAGGCCGTGCTGGCGGCCGTTCATCTTGATGGAGGCTTCGACGCGAGTCGTGCGGTGACGCGCCACATTTTCTCAGAGGAACTTGCGAATATCGCCACACGGCAAGAACAGCCTGGAGCGGGCGACTACAAGACCCAGTTTCAGGAGTGGTGTCAAAAGTGGCATGACACATTGCCACGGTATGCGACTGTTCGAGAGACAGGGCCAGACCACCAGAAGTTATTCGAGGTAGAATTGTCCATTCAGGGCGAAGTCGTAGGCCTGGGGGTCGGGCGAAGCAAAAAGGAAGCGGAACAACAGGCGGCAAAACAGGCCCTCCAACAGGCAGGGACTTCACGGTAGGGGCATTTCACACGGGGTTGGTTACTAATCCAGGGAGGGTGATGATGCAGAGACGAATGATAGTGAGAATGGCGGCAGTTATGCTCGTGCTCGGTGGGAGCTTATTGCTGGGTATGGGTGCCCTTTACGCGGCTGACAAGGCTCCGATGGGGAAAGGGGAAGTGGAGAAAGGCCCCAAAGCCACGATCAAAACGAAGTTCGGCGATATGGATATCGTCTTTTTCCCTGAGAAAGCTCCCAAGCACGTGGAGAACTTCCTTACGTTGGCAAAATCCGGCTTCTATAACGGCACGATCTTTCATCGAGTGATTCCGGGGTTCATGATTCAGGGTGGTGACCCCAACACCAAAGACCTGAATAAACCGGAAACGTACGGTCAGGGGGGGCCAAGTCAGAAGCTCAAGGCCGAGTTCAACGATATTCCCCACCGACGAGGGATTCTTTCCATGGCACGGACAAACGATCCCAATAGTGCCGGTTCCCAGTTCTTCATCGTCGTCAAGGATTCGAATTTTCTCGATGGGCAATATACGGTCTTTGGCGAGGTGGTGAAGGGGATGGAGGTTGCGGATAAAATTGTCAGCTTGCCGAAAAATAGCCGTGATCTTCCGAATGAACGGGCAGAGGTGACGATCGTGGTGGTCGAGTAACCAGTGCGAGGTCGGTGGGATCTGATGCGTGACACGGCTGTCATGAGAAACTTCGTCCTGTGCGGAGTATTGCTGGGGATCGGCCTTTTCACTGGTTGTGGAGGGAAGGCCGATGTGAAACCGGCAGCTCCTCAAATAGACCCTGGCCCGAAAGCCATAATCAAAACAAAGTTTGGAGATATCCATATCAAGCTCTATCCGGATGTGGCCCCGAAGCATGTTGAAAACTTTATCAAGTTGGCCAAATCAGGTTTTTACGACGGAACGATCTTCCACCGTGTGATCCCTGGATTTATGATCCAGGGGGGCGATCCTAACACGAGGAACTCACTGCGCAAGGACACCTATGGACAGGGTGGACCCAAGGACGAGAAGGGCAACCCTGTCTTGCTCAAGGCAGAGTTTAACGACACCCCTCACAAGCGTGGCATTGTGTCGATGGCGCGCGCGAACGAGCCTGACACCGCGGGGTCACAGTTTTTCATTGTCGTCGAACCGTCGCATTTCCTCGATGGAAAGTACACGGCGTTCGGCGAGGTGACCAAAGGGCTTGGTGTGGCCGATAAGATTGTGATGTTGCCAAGAAACGATCGCGATTTGCCGAACGATCGGGTCGAGGTGACGGTGACGATTGTTGAGTAGCAGTGCGGTCTCGCGGGCTCCGAGAGTACGCACGGTAAGAATGTGCGCACTCGATGTGCGTAGTTAGAGTCTATGTAACCGCGCTGCGTGTGGAGTGTGAAGGGTAACGGAGAGCAGTCTATTTGAGGCGTTCGATGAACGTGCGGAGGCGGGCTTGTTCAGACGGGAAAAAGAGGATGAAGCTCAGGCCGAATGCGGTACCGGAGACCCAACGTACTGAGGCTCGCTCGACGTTCACCGGTGGCGATTGGTCGGGAAGAAAAATGATGATCTGCACGTCGAGTCCTTCCGCCATATTGATGTCGGACTCGGCTCGACAGCCCGATGTCGAGATGTTTGTGATCGTACCCTCGCCTTCGATCTCGCCGGAAGAAAATTTCACGATGCAGCGTAACTGTACCCTGCGCGCTTTTCTGATCTGTCGTTCGTCTTCCGTGCTCATGGTTTCTGGTCCACCGTCATCGAGAATGGTTGCCTGTCAGTGGTGGTGACATTCTGGTCCATGGGTATGGGACTCAGGAGCCGGAGGGGGCATAAATTGTTGCCCAGGTAGGATGATATGGCCAGGTTCACGTTGTTTAGCCAGGTGTTCTGCAATTTCAGGATGGTAGGCCCGTACATAGCCGATGAGCCCACCGAGGAAGCGTTGCGACTGAAAGTCCGTACCGGAAAATCGTGAGACGAAGACGGTGGCGCGGTCCAGTATTTCCGGTGCAGATGACATGTCGGCGATATCCTGAGGATTCTGCTTCTTAAACGTGTCGTATTCCTTCTTCAAATGTTCTGCGAAGACCGGCATCGGGCCGACCGGCACGTGTAGGGGACTGAGTGTTCGCCGCAAGGCTTGCAGCGCTGCCACAATCTCCGCATCTTGCCCGTCACGGCGGCTGTGAAAGTAACCGAAAATCACCACTTCAACGAGATTGAAGAGGGCCACAGCCTTCTTGCTGCCCAGCTCCTCCAGCTCACGATAGAAATCCCGGCGTACCGGCATGAACTGCACGGCCAACCGCTTTTGCTGATAGTCGCTCCCGGATTCGAGATAGATACAGTCAGCCGGGCATGAGACCCGCACGATTCGATGTTCGCCGCAACACTGGCTGCAGATCGGCCCTGCTAAGGCTGGGCAAGGCCGCTTGCCTTTCCGTTGTGTGCAATAGGCGCAGTGGCTCATTTGTTCACGGGCTCTTCTAGTGCCGGTTTCGGTGGAGGCGGGATAAAGCCATAGTCTGCCAGCGTCCGTTTTTCTTTCTTGGGCTTCCCATCACTGGGAGTTTCGAGCCCGTTCATCTCGGCCGCATGAGCCAATTCATATGGAACAAGGATGAGGTTGTTTGCACGGTCGATACTCAGATCTCCCGGCGAGGGCAAGAATTCGGCGATGACTTGAAACCGCTTGTCCCAGCTCATGCGCCAGACTTTTCCCGTTGTGAAATCGGACACGTACATGTTGCCCCAACGGTCGAAGTCTACTCCACGGAGATTCTGAAAACGGTTGGAAAAAAATCCGTTGGAGAAAAGCTCCGTCACCACGCCTTCCGGAGAGATTTCTGAAATCTTGCCCTTCTCCCAACTGACAGCGATGATCTGACCTGATTTTGGATGAACGGCAAGGCCAGAGGGGCCCGCGAGGGAGGGGTCTGTAATGAGCACAGACACCGCCTGGGTGGCCAAATCGACGCGGTAGATGGTGTTCGCCTTCTGGTCGGAGCAGTAGAGGTGTCCCTTGCCATCGAAGGTGACGTCACTCAACGACGGCTGTATGGGCTCAGGCTGAGAGGTCGCAGGTGGTCGTATGGTGAGTGCCATGACCGGCTTGCCCGTGGTCGTATCAAAGGCGCGTAGGGTATTGAGATCGGCCACATAGAGCACGTGCTCAACTAAGGCCATGCCTTTGGGGGCATGGAGGGTGACGTCGTCCTTCCCCCCTTGAATAAATTTCAGATTGAGAAGTTTGCCATTGTGATTGAGTTTGGTGATGAAGCCGTTATTGTCGGCGGTCTCCGCTTCGCCGTTCACGCTTGAGATAAAATAGCCCTTCTCGAGAGGATCGTTGACGAAACTATAGGGGGACTGCAGTTCGGTCACGGTGATTTGAGCACTGAGAGGGCCAGCGATTACAAGAGGGATTATCCAGATAAGCCACGCCGCTGGATGTGAGATGGCGCGTGTCAAAAGGGATATCACGGAGGGGGCTCTGCTCCCAAGATAGACGGCTGCTGATTCGGGGTGATGGATGTATCGTAGCTGCCAGGCGAAGAGCCTGTCAAGAAAGAGGCGTGAAACGTGAAAGGTTAGACGTGAGAGGTATAAGGTGAGGCATCGTTTCACTTTTTACGTTTTACGTTTCACGCCGGAGATGTCGTTGACTTGCTCAAAAATGCCCTGCTATGGTGCCATGATTTTCAGGCAGTCTTTCAATGGAGGAGGTATCCGTGGCGGCACGATTGATCGACGGCAAAGCTTTGGCATTACAAGTGCGCGAACGATTGGCAACTGAATCTGCAGCTGTGTTGGCGAAGACCGGCATGAAACCGGGCCTCGCCACAATTCTGGTGGGCGACGATCCTGCCTCGCATCTGTATGTGAAGAGCAAGCAGAAAGCTTGTGATGCTGCGGGTATTTATATCGACGACTACAAATTGCCGGCGAGCACCACGCAGACAGAGTTGTTGGCCTTGATCGAAAAGGAAAATGTTGACCCCAGAATCCATGGCATATTGGTTCAATTGCCGCTTCCGAAGCATATCGATAGCAAAGTGGTGCTCGAAGCGGTATCGCCCAGCAAGGATGCAGACGGGTTCCACCCATACAATTTTGGCCGGCTTGTCGAGGGGCATCCGGTATTCGAAGCCTGCACGCCAAAGGGTGTCATTAAGATGATCGAATCCACCGGCGTGAGTATAGAAGGAAAGCGCGCTGTCGTACTGGGGCGGAGCAACATCGTCGGCAAGCCGTTGGCGCTTATGCTGCTTCAGCGCCACGCCACGGTGACGATTTGTCACTCCAAGACGAAGGATCTGCCGGCGGTCTGCCGCGAAGCTGAGCTCTTGCTGGTCGCAATTGGAAAGGCCAAGTTTGTCACGGCCGACATGGTACGCGAGGGGGCCATCGTGATCGATGTGGGCACAAACAAAACTCCTGAGGGTAAATTGTGCGGCGATGTCGATTTTGAACCGGTCAGTCAGAAAGCAAGCTGGATCAGTCCTGTGCCGGGCGGCGTCGGGCCCATGACGATTGCGATGTTGCTGGACAACACAGTGGAGTCTGCAAAGAGAGCAGCGGGAATGCTGTGAGGTGGCTGGGTGCTCCTGTGCTCCCGCAACGCGCAGTCGCGGACTCCCCTCGTTGGACGCGCGCACGATGGAGCAACCCAGCCACCTCACAGCGTGAGAGTGAAGGGGTTAGGAAGAAATGAGTCGAGAGCCAAGACGGTTGAAAGAAGTGCTCGATCAGGGACAGTTTGCTGTCACGATTGAGTACAATCCTCCTAAGGGCACCAACATTTCCGGCGTATTAGAGAATGCCAAACAATTGGTGGGGCGTGTCCATGGCGTCAATGTCACGGACAACACGGCTGCCGTGGTGCGAGCCGGATCTCTTTCCGTGTGCCGGCTCCTCTACGAGTTGGGCCATGATCCGGTCATGCAGATGACCTGCCGCGATCGGAATCGGATCGGAATACAGTCGGATCTCATGGGCGCGTCCATGCTCGGCATCCGCAACATTCTCTGCCTCACCGGGGACTATCCGACCGTCGGAGATCATAAAGAGGCCAAGCCGGTCTACGACCTGGATTCCGTTCAAGTCATGCAGCTCGTGCAAGGGCTCAACAACGGGAAGGATATGGCCGGCAATAATCTGGATGGCTCGACGGCGTTTACGATCGGCGCGGCTGTCACGCCGGAGGCCGACCCGCTCGGCCCCATGCTCGCCAAGTTTGAAGTCAAGGTGAAGGCAGGCGCCCAGTTTTTTCAGACGCAGGCCATTTACCATCCGGAGCAATTCGCGTCCTTCATGAAAGCCGTTCGCCCATTCAAGGCCAAGGTGCTGGCGGGTATTCTCGTCCTCCGGAACGCGAAGATGGCGGAGTTCATGAATGCCAATATTCCCGGTGTGTCGGTTCCTCAGGACATGATCGACGAACTCCGGGCGGCCGGTCCCGAGCGGGCCGAGGATGTAGGCGTGGACATCGCAGTGCGAACAATCAAGGCCGTGCGGCCTCATTGCGACGGGGTCCATATTATGGCGATCAAGGCGACGCATCGGCTGGCCGAGATCATCACCAAAGCGGAAGTGGGATGATGACGGTCCTTGAGTTTCAACGCCACAAGCGCGACAAGAAGAAACTGATCGTCGTCACGGCCTATGATGCGCTGTTTGCACGCATCGTGGAGCAGGCTGGTATCGAGGTCATCTTAGTCGGCGATTCGCTCGGCGTCGTCGTGCAGGGGAAATCCACGACGCTTTCGGTGACGATGGACGACATGCTCTACCACACCAAGCTGGTGGCTGGGGCTGCGCAACAGGCGTTTGTGATCGGCGATATGCCGTTCATGTCTTATCAAACCAGCCTGGAAGAGGCGCTCCGCAACGCCGGACGGTTTCTACAGGCCGGGGCTCAGGCCGTCAAACTGGAAGGCGGCGCAGTGATGGCCGATCGGGTGGCGGCGATGACCACTATCGGCATTCCGGTGATGGGGCATCTCGGCATGACCCCTCAATCTGTCCATCGATTTGGTGGCTACAAAGTTCAGGGCAAAGAGTCAGATCATGCGCAGGCCTTGCTGAATGATGCCAAGGCCCTCGAGGCAGCCGGTGCCTTCGCCATCGTGCTCGAGGCGATTCCCACGGATCTGGCCAGAACCATCACCGAACAGGTGACCGTTCCCACCATCGGGATCGGAGCCGGTCCGCACTGTGATGGCCAAGTCCTGGTCCTCTATGACCTCCTGGGACTATTCGATGACTTCGTACCGAAGTTTGTCAAACCCTATGCCCATCTCAAGGCTGATGCGCTCCAAGCTCTTCGCCGTTACAAGGAAGAAGTTCAGGACGGTACGTTTCCGAGCGAATCGGAAAGCTATCATTGACCGTTGGCAAGTCTGACAACCGGCCGTTTCGTCCTCGCACCGTCCACTCTCTCGCTTCCTTGTTACGGACCTCTCCCTCGTGCCTTGACGAGCAATGGGCAGGTTTGCCGAGGTTTGGTACACTTCGTTTCGGGCTGATCAGAAATCGAGGTAATGGGTGATGGAGTGGATTGAGTGGTTGCTCAGCAGCGAATTCCGAAAATTTTTACTCGATCACGATCTGTTTTTCCCGTTGTTGTTTCTCGGAAGACTGATCGGGATTACAGCGATTGAGCTGTGGCGGCCGGCTCGAGAGGTGTCCTATCGCAAAGTGATTCTGAACGATCTGACGGTCTTCGTCGTGTTTCAGTTTGTCGTCTTTCCGTCGGCGGAATACATTGACCGGTATATCGCCATTCGCCCTCAGCTGCCTGAGGCGATCTTGGCCATGCCGTTCCCGGCTCGCGTGTTGTGCTATTTCGTGATCGCCGATTTCGGCCATTATTGGATTCATCGCCTTATGCATACGACGCATGTCTGGCGGGTTCATAAATGGCATCATGCCCCAACTTATATGTATTGGCTTGCGGGAACGCGTGCCACCGTGCCGCAACAAGTTCTGGTGAACTTACCCTATATCTTCGCCTGGTCGTTCCTCGCGGGAGGACCCTGGTGGATGGGGTTGATGATCGGTGTGTTCAATTCTTTCCAAAACGACTGGATGCATGTCAACGTCACCTGGCGATCGAATTGGTTGGAATGGTTGATTGTGACACCGCGGTATCACCATATTCATCATAGCGACAACCCTGCCCACTACAAGGCGAACCTTGCGGCGTTGTTTACCATCTGGGATCGCTTGTTTGGAACCTACGTGAATCCGGATGACGTGAAGGAGCCGCTATCGTTCGGGATCGGCGAGAAGGTCCCACTTGTTCGCTTGGCAATAGGTGTCTGAGGGCTGCTGGGCGACAAAGTCCTACGTGTGTTCCCGCTCATACAGGCGAATAAGTGGTGCACGAAAGTCTGAATCAACCAGGTGCTGCCGAAAATCTTGTGTGAGTCTGGCCACGTCGACCCCCATGTAGAGCGTCGGTATCTTTTGCAATCGAACTAGGCCGTTGGTAAGCAGATTCCCCGCTGCCCGGTGGTGACCGGTGAATCGTTTGAGATTGGCGGCGGCGAACTGGATGAGGGCTTGGAAGAAGTTCCCTTGTTCAGTGTGGTGGCCAACGGCATGCCAAAGTCCTTCGAAGATTTCGTGGCATTCCCACCAGTAGGCGTAGTTGTAGAGGTCGATCCCATAGAGGTAATCCTCTGACCGCTGCCAATGTTCTCGTGGAAAGGCGAGGAGTTTCGGGTCCGGCTGACCGTAGGAATGGCCGAGGGGATTGCGCCGTGGGTGAGGATTGTTCCCCGGAATGAATCGATAGGATGGAAACGGCTTCGTTGAGTAACGAGGCCAAGTCGGATCAGGCGGCTGAGGTTCAATCACGATTACGCTCGTTGGATGCCCGTGACCTGGAAGACGTGGCGATCGTGCAGCCGCACCGCAGTCAGCTCTTTCCCCCATACGCAGCCACTGTCGATGGCCAACAGGTTGGGCTCGATGTGCAATCCCAACGCAGCCCAATGTCCGCAGATGACCGTGGTCTCGGTCTGTTTTCGATTTGGAATTCTGAACCAAGGAAAATAACCAGCGGGCGCCTGATCCGGAGGGCCGGAGAACCCGGACATCTCACCGGTGGGAGTGCAGGTGCGTAGCCTGGTGAAGACCCGCGCGATACTCACCAGCCTCTCCGAGCCTGTCAGCGAAGGATTCCATTGTGGAGACGGTCCATGAAACAGGCTCTGGAGGAACAGACGATAGTTCGGGCCTGCCAGCACGGTCTCGACTTCACGCGCCAAGCCGATGGCCTCATCGATGGTCCATTGCGGGAGGAGTCCCGCGTGAACCATCAGGAACGATCCCTCGCGATGATGGAGTGGTTGGCGGCGGAGCCAGGCGATCAGTTCATCGCGATCGTTGGCGTCCAAGATGTCGTGAATCGTATCCTTGTGTCGTAGCGTGGCGATGTGTTCGGCTACTGCGAGCAAGAAGAGATCGTGGTTGCCCAGTACAATCTGGGCGGCATCGCCGAGCCCACGCACGAATCGGAGAAGGGCGAGAGAGTCGGGACCACGATTGACGAGGTCGCCGACCAGCCACAATCGATCCGTCCGGGGATCGAACGAAATCCGATCGAGGAGCTGTCTGAATGGATCGAGGCAACCTTGAATGTCGCCGATTGCGTAAATAGCCATGAATGGAGGGTTCCCGTGATGGGCTGAGCCTACCCTGCATGCCGCCGGAAAACAAGGCGAGGATTGTCGCGCGAGGGTAGGGAATTGTGCGTCCTTGGCCTATTCCGTCTTGGGCTCAAAGGGGACTGTAAACTGAAAAACACTGCCACGGCTCGGCGCACTGTCAACGCTGATGGACCCTCCTATGAGTTCAACAAGCTGCTGGCAGATCGCGAGCCCCAATCCAGTCCCTCCATGAATTCTTGTGGTCGATCCATCCGCTTGCACGAAAAGTTGGAAGATCCTCGCACAGGCTTCCTTCGCGATGCCGATCCCCGTGTCGGAGATGGAAAAACGCACGCGGACGAGATGTCCGGTTCTTCCCGTGACGTGGGTTAACCTGGCTGGGAGTTCCGAGTCAAGCGGGTGTTGCTTGCCCGGTTTCTCCTCCACGTCTGCGCGGACCACGATCTCGCCGCGCTCGGTAAATTTGAGGGCGTTCGACAACAGATTATTCAGGATCTGGCGCAATCGACCGGAGTCTCCGTGCAGCCATGCCGGGAATGGGGCCTGGATGAGGCAGGATAATTTCACTCCCTTGCCACGCGCACGTTCTTGAAACAGGCCGGCGATGTCTACGAGCAGCCGGTTCACGTCGAAGTCGATCTCTTCCAGCTGGTAGTCAGAGTCGGTAGTGCGTTGCGCTCCCGGTATTCTCCTTGGTAGAAGTCCCCTTGCAGAGAGTCAAAAAGTCGCCATTCGCTGCACAGTGATCCATCCGCATGCCTTCGCGCGATTGACGCTAAGAATCAGTGGCTGGATCTCCCGTGGCGGTGGCTTGGTCGTCTAGGGCAAATAATTTTCCATAGGCCCGAATGTGCGTACTGTCGGAGAGCGTTGTGCCGTAGCGGACCCCTGTAAACCCGCGTTCCTCCGTTCCCGCTCCGCCGACCAGCAAACCGCTTTGGGTGTCTTTCGCTTTTTTGGTGAGGACGTTGATGACGCCATTGACGGCGTTGGCTCCCCATAACGTGGCACCCGGCCCACGAATCACTTCGATCCGGTCGATGTCCTCCATTAAGGTGTCCTGGATATCCCCGTGCACTCCTGAAAAGAGCGGAGAGTAGACGGAACGGCCGTCGATCAGGACAAGGAGTTTGTTGGCGGACCGGCCATTAAATCCACGGGAGGAAATGGCCCACTTATTGGAGTCCAGTCGGGCCACCTGCAGTCCAGCGACCATCCTGAGCGCCTCAGGAATACTTGTGGCTCCGGAACGTCGGATGTCTTCTCGTGTCAGTACAAAAATTGCCGCTGTTGTCTGTGCGAGCGGTTGGGCTTGTTTGGTGACGGAGGTCACCTTGACATTCAGCAGTTCCTCGAGACTCAATTCTGTCAGATCGGAAGCCGATTCCTGTCGCCTGTCCGGATCAGCAGCTAGGGCTCGCTGGGCGTTTGGCGAATACAAGGCCAATCCGACGAGGCTCAATGCCAGAAGACAAGGAGCTCTGTATGTGTGTCTTCCTGGTCCACTCATGCCTCGGAACTCCTTGTGTTTTTCCCTGAGCGGAATTTGTCGAGTCGTGCCGCTGACATTCCACGGGCTAGCACCTCGAGTTTCCGAGCGGTTGTCTTCGGTATAACTCGTGAGGAATGGCGACACCCAGCCACGGGGCGCGCGTACCCATTCATGCAGTTTATCGGCGGTTGTTGAGGGTAACTTAAGAATAGGAAGCCGAGCGGATCTTTTTGTGACTACACTACGTTGAGGAGACCGGGTGGTATTGCTCAGTGAGGGGAAGGGGGCGTGTCCTATGGGTACTTGGCTTCGATCACACTGCGCAATCCACCACGAGCGGCAAATTCTCCCGTGACTTTTGCGTGCACAGGTCGGCAGGCCTTCACGACATCGTGCAGAATACGGTTGACCGCGTTTTCATAAAAGATGCCGAGATTTCTGTACGCATGGAGATACATTTTCAAGGACTTCAGCTCTAGGCACTTTTTGCCGGGTTTGTAGTGCAGGGTGATGGTGCCGAAGTCCGGAAGGCCGGTCTTTGGGCAGATGGCGGTATATTCCGGAATCTCGATCGTGATGTCGTAGCCCCTGTATTGGTTCGGGAATGTTTCGATGTCCGGCAATGGGGCGGTAATCCCGCTCTTTGCATGCCGCTCGTTGTAGCCGAGTTTTGTGGTTTTCGATTTTCTCCCTGTCGTTTCACGTTTCACGTTTCACGCCTCACGTCTTCTCAGACTTGTTTCATCCATTCTACTTGACCGATTTTTTCTAATTGAATGTAGAGGGTCACCCAGGGGCAGGCCATTTCGGGGTATACCTCACACAATCCCCCTTTACGCACACCTCCGCAAGGGCCATGGCTCATGAATTTCGGGCACTCTGCTTTGAGCGAATCGTCCGGAATCGGAGGCCGCTTATGGACTCCACCGGCGTGCTGAGCGCCTTCGCTTTCACCTGGGATGATCACGCGTGTTGACATATGGGGCTAGTCTAGACAGGTTTAATGAAATCGGCAATCTCTCTTTCCGCTCTCTCGAAATCAGTTGGACGCTCGGTTCGTGTGGAAATCCAATAAATCACAAGTAGTTGGGGCGAATGGCCTACAGCCTTGGAGTGTGCTAGGCCTTCTTTCTTGCATGGTGGGCCTTCTGAGAAGTAGCTTTGATTATCAGGAAGTTATAATATTTTACTGGCGCATGATTTGGAGGAGCTACACGGACGTTTCTCATTGACAGTCTTTTTTAGGCTTTGTTACCATGCAACATCTTGTGGGCGGAATTTAGTCCAGCTCATTCACTCTCAAACTCCTACGGGCTTGTTGTAAATTATATCTTTCCGATAGGCGATGGATCTGCATTGCCGCAATACAGGGAGGTGTTCCGATGAGTCTTGATTATGTGAAATTTTCCGGTGGATTCGAGAAGTTCATGCCCAAAGAATATCGGGATATGGTCGAGCACGGTCCATTTGGAAAGAAAATTTCGGTCTCTCAAATGGGAAGCTTCAAGGAAATTCTTGAAGAACATCCCATGTGCGCCGGTTGCGCGATGACCCTGTTCATCCGACTGGCAATCATTGCCTTCCCTAATCCTGAAGACACCATTACGGTTGGGACCGCAGGCTGCGGTCGGTTAGCGATTTCACAGGCTGCCATCCCGTTCGTGTATGGCAACTATGGCGATCAGAACGGTGTCGCAAGTGGGTTGTCCCGTGGGTTACGGCTGCGGTTCGGTGACAAGCCAAAAGATGTGGTCGTCATGGCGGGGGATGGCGGAACGGCGGATATCGGTTTCCAGCAAGTCCTTCACTCCTGGTTCCGAAAGGAACGGTTCACCACGATTATGTTGGACAATGAAGTATACGGGAACACCGGTGGACAGGAAAGCGGGATGACCAATCGGGGCGCCGTCTTAAAGATGGCCCCGTTGGGCAAGAAGTTTGAGAAGATGGACATGTTGCAGATGGCGAAGGTGGCTGGGTGTGCGTATGTGGCGACGGTGGTCCCGAATAATCCTCGCCGTGTCGAGAGCGTCATCAAGAAGGCTGTGTTGATTGCCCGTGAAGTCGGTTCGACCTACATTCAAGCCTACACTTCCTGCAACATCGAGTACGCGATTCCGACCGACAAGGTGATGGAAGACGCGAAGACTGTTGAAAACGATCGGTATCAGTTTACGGAGTATGTGAGCGATGAGGCCAAGCAATATCTGACCGAGCGGTATGGCTACAAAGACTATCTTCCGAAGGCGGCTGCTCCTGCCGCTGCAATTCCAAACAAGGCATAAGCGACTCGGAGGGAGGCTCAGATATGGCAAAGCGCTTCAACATTCGGATGGCAGGTGTTGGCGGTCAGGGTGTCGTGACGGGGTCACACATTCTGAGCACCGCAGTAATTCATGCCGGCGGTGAAAGCACGATCGTCCCATTTTACGGGTCGGAAAAACGGATGGCGCCGGTCGAGAGCTACGTCCGTGTGTCGGATGAACCGATTTATGAAATCGGAGAAATTACCTTCCCGCATATCATTATTATTTTCCATCCTCAGGTCATTACCCACGGCAAGTCGTATACGATGCCGTTCTACTTTGGATTGAAGGAAGACGGGATTGCACTGATCAACAACGATGGTCCAATGAGCCTTCATCGAGATCAGCAACGTGAGTTGGATGAGCGCCGTGCGAAGCTCTACTATTTTCCAGCCACCAAGCTGTCTCTGGAGGTTGCCGGGATGGACCTCGCGACGAACATGGCCTTGATGGGTTGCATCGGAGCGATCACAGGACTGACCTCGGTTGACGCGCTGGAGCAGTCGGTGAAGGATCGGTTCCTAGGTAAAGGATTTGTCGTCTCCGGCGGAACCGCGGCCTTGGACAGTGTCGTCGAGCGGAAGTTCAAGAAGAAGCAGGAATTGATCGATAAAAATGTGGCGGTGATTCAGGCTGGCTGGAACTACGCGGTCGATCATGGCTGGGCTGCAACATCGGTCAAACGGTCGGAAGCCCGTGCGACTGTAAGCGCCTAACTAGGATTTAGCACGAAGGAGTACCATGTATCTGGTAGCCAATATTGATGTTGAGATATGTGCTTCGAAGAGCTGTAAGCTCTGTACGCAATATTGTCCTGAGGCGAATACCATTCAATATAGTGAAACCATGGGGACGGATAAGGGCTTCAAGTACGGCACTGCCTACATAGCGGTGGATCGATGCAAGGGTTGTGCGCTCTGTGTGTGGGTGTGTGACACGATGGCAAAAAATAATGCCATTAAGATGATTATGATCGATCAATTACCGCTGGCTGCCGTCACCGATAACATTCGGTATGAAGAGAAAACCACCGTTGCAGCCTTGTCCAATCCAATGATTGTGATAGGTAATTAGGGAGGTACGGGAGTGGCAACGACGACTGATACAAGAGAACGCATCATTGTCCCTGGTCCCGCCGGATTCCATCCACCGTCCGCAGCTCAATTGGGGGTCGCACTGCCTGACCCAGGGCAAGGACTATACTATGGGTTGCTGGAGGAGAATGAGGACAAGGTCATCGAGGAAATGGCTCGTAAAATGTTGACCAGCCCCAATGCCACGATCTTTCCAGGACCATTGGTGCTCTGGGCTTGGAACGAGCATGCCATTGAGAAGGCCAAAGCCGTGCTAGAAATTGCCGCCCAGATCCCTGACGTTATGATCATCCCCATGCCGGACTATCGCCCGAAATATCCAAAGATCGATCCGGAAGAGGTCATCAATCCAAACCATCCGAACCTGACAATTTGGGGCAACAAGATCGAGGCCTGTATCTTCATCGGTGTGCATTGTCATTATGCCAATTTGACCTTGAAAATGATTCGCGCCGGAACGAACTGTCTCACCATGGCAATTTGTGCGGAGCAGGGGCACGAAGATGCGATGCTGACGATTCGCGATTCGGACACGATCAAGTTGAGGAAGACCGCGCAGGTCTTCAAGCGGGTGCGTGAAGAAATGGGCATTAAGCTACCGGAGAACGGCGAGAACGTGCGATTTACCGGCACGCAAACGAGAGTTCACGGTGGGAAAACTCACACCAATCCCCTCACCTTTGCGCCCGTTGCCGTGGGCGTTGACGGCGCGGCTGCTTTCGGCCATTCGGCCGAGCAGATGAAGCGTGAAGGCTGAGTAGGGTCGAACCGCACGGGCGATATAGCTAAGAGGTGTTACAATGAGCGAAGCACTCGAAGCAGAACAAAAGACTAATCCGCAAGGCGATCCCATCACGAGTGTCGCGGCCCCTAAACCGGTCGAGACGGCTGGTGCAAGGAAAGACCCCCATGCCGAAGCAAAACGGCAGAAAGTGGTCACGCCGGAGTACTTGTTTCTCGAAGCCCCGAGAACGAAAGAGTTTATTACGGGCAGCGAGGCGGCGAAAGAAGCCGTTCGGCGTTCTAATGTGGACCTGGCCATTGCCTATCCTATTACCCCGCAGAGCGAAACGATGCAGCTCATCGGCGTACTCTACGGAGAAGGGTACGTGAAAGAGTACTATCGTGGTGAAGAAGAAGTCGGTGTGATGGCAGCGATGGCGGGCGGCTCTCGAGCCGGTGTTCGCTGCTTTACGGCGACCGCAGGACCCGGTACGCTGAGAGGTCTTGAAGGCATCGCGTCCTGGCCTGGGCATCGGCTACCCATTGTCGCCATGTTCACCTGCCGCGTTGTCAATGCTCCACTGGCCATTCAGCCTGACAATATCGAAGTGGCCTATTTATTGAACTCCGGCATGATCGTCTTCCATGCAGAGAATCAGCAGGATATGTACGACTTCATCATGGCAGGGTTTACGATCAGCGAGAAGAACGATGTGACGCTCCCAGTCGGTGTCTGCTGCGATGGCTTCTTTGTGACTCACGCCCGTGGGTACGTCCGGATGCAGGACCGCAGCATGAAGCTGCCTGGTCGTGAAGCCTGGCGTGGCGCGGTGCCGGTCCTCGATGCGGAGAACCCTCCTGCTCGCTTATCCCGTGATGCTCCGGTCCAGAAGTCTAACTTCATGGCCTACAATATCCATGCTGTCTGGCAACAGGAAGTGTGGGCGGCAGTCGAACGGTCACGCAAGTACATCAATCAGTATATGGGCGGGCTGCTCACGGCTGAGAATGTGGATGATGCCGAAGCGGTGATTATTGCCTCAGGCAGTGCCGCGGCTCAGTCGAGGGAAGCCGTTCGTATTTGCGCAGAAAAAGGCATTAAGATCGGCTTGATCAAGGTTCGGTCGATCCGTCCGTTTCCGACGCAGGAGTTACGGCAGCTCTGTGGCAAGGCGAAGCTCATTGTGGTGCCCGAGTTCAACTATGTCGGATGGTTGGCAAAAGAAGTGGCCACCGCGATTTACGGGTACTCAAAAGCCAAGATCATCGGCGGGCCGCGTGTGTACGGTGGTCAATCGATGCCGGTGGAGCTGATCGTGGACGAAGTTGAGTCCGGTCTGACTGGGAAGAAATCGAGCAATGTCGCCCAGTCTTCGATTATGGGTGGTGCCGTCAATCAGGATGACGTCGCCCATTTTATGCGCAGCATCTAAGCGGTCGTTTTTGACGAAAATCAAGAGCCCGATCCCTGTTGGGATCGGGCTCTTTGTTTTTGTCAGGCTCTCAGTAATATGCCTTCAGTGGTGAGGGGCTCAAAGCCGATGGCTATCCCTGCAGTTCGTCTTGCACCATCTCTTCAGTCTCCGGCATGCCATAGGCAACATACTTGGCATAGGAGAGATAGATCATTGCGCTATCCCTCATCGCTTTGGTGCCTTGTGATAAGCGAAAAACTTGATCGGGATTGTGGGATGGGACGGCCCCCATCGTGTCCACATGGCTTTGAAGAAGTTGGGTGAATCGCTCCATCGAACGTTCCACGTCCTTGTAAGACAATAAAATTTCGTCTGTCATGGTTGTCCTCCTAATCCTCATCAGCTTACACTATGCCTAGGCAACCCTTCAACGAGAAGAAACCGTCTCGCAGGGTGCTGAAAAATTCCTCCAGCGGCTTTCTCACTTCGCTCAGAGGCTCAACGTACCGAAGCGTACGCCTCACCTCTTTGTTCGCTGCGGCCTTGCTGGACGTCTTTTAGAGCATCCTGCGTGAGGGCGATCCTGTTGTCCAAGACGTACAGACCAATGAAATTCAAGAGTCCACATAGAGACTTTTCACAACCTGCTAGCCTGTCGCCCCAGGTCTTAAATGTTTTGGCAAAGGTGTTGTCCGAACGAGATATTCATCGTGGCGGATTAGCCCAGGCGGTTGTAAACCTTTCACGTCTTTTTACGACAGAGCGGGCCGCATTACCTCTGCATTATCTGGATGATCCTGCACACGCTGCCGCGTATTTGTCGTATTTCCTCCCGGTGAACCTTTCGAAAATCCAAGTCTTACTGAATGAATTGTCGAGCGACAACAGCCAGGAAACGCTAGACCGTCCGATGGCTGTGCTCGATCTCGGTTGTGGCCCTGGGACTGGATCGTTAGCCCTGCTGGATTGGCTGTGGCATCGCAGCCCTGAGCGGGCGAAATCTGTGTCAGTCCTGGCTGCTGATATTTCAGAAACATCATTGCGTGATACGGAAAGGCTGTGGAAGGCCTACTGCCAGGAGGTCGGAATATCTGGCGCAAATCTCCGCTGTGTCGAGGGCAATCTAGAACATCCACTCAAAGGCGATCTTGGCAAGCAGATTGTGCGGACCGGACCCTATGACCTCATCATTCTGGCGAACTGCCTCAATGAATTGTTTTCTACGGCGGCCAACCCTCCGGCAGAGCGGTCAGCCGTGGTTGGACAACTTCTGCCGTTTCTCGCACCGCACGGCACCATCATGATCGTTGAACCGGCGTTACGGCAGACAGCCCGCGCATTGCATCAGATGCGCGATCACTTACTCAAGCAGGGTCTGTGTACGGTCTACAGCCCCTGTTTGCATGAGGCAGCCTGTCCGGCCTTAGACCATCCAGACGATTGGTGCCATGAGGAGCGACCCTGGCAGGCACCACCAACGGTAGCCGCGCTCGACCGGGAGGTGGGGTTTATTAAAGACGCGTTGAAGTTTTCCTATCTGCTCTTGCGCACAGATGGTCGCACCATTGTGACGCGGAGCCCGCAGACTTTCCGGGTCGTGAGTGAACTACGAGAATTGAAAGGGGAGAAGCGAGCCTGGTTGTGCAACGAAACAGGCAGGCCTGAAGTCGGTCGACTGGACCGGAAGGTTTCTCCTGACAATGAAGCCGTCGATCACTGGCATCGCGGTGCGATTGTGCAAATCGAGCGGATTGTACGCAAGGAGCGAGAAGGGAAAGTCTCAGCGCTTGGAAGAATTGAGAGCGATGCAGCGGTGCAGATTATTCGTCTCGTTTGACCCTCTGCAATCAGGAGAGAGGAAGCGTGCGGCCTCTCTTTCCTGCGCCTTCCGCGGCACCCCTTCATCGGCGCTCTGAAGCAGGAGGGGGAGGCGGCCTAGTCGTCCTCCTGCTTGCGGAACGCGCGCCCTCGGAATGGTCTCGTTCGACGCGCGCAATAGAGGATCAACCAGGCCACCTCCTGGAAAAACAAACGCGCAAGCTTGGGGGGATCATTATCCGTTGGACGTGCGCACGTGCGAGATAAGCCTCGCCATTCCTGACCTAAGTCGCTCGCTGCCGCGTGCTTCCTTGTAGAGTATGTAAACGGGACCGGTCGCTCATAGACCGGTCCCGTTTCTCGGATTGGAATGTGTATAACGATCTTGCCCTGAGCCGAGAAAGCGCATAGGATTTGTCGCAATCGATAAGACTTAAGGGGTCTGAACCCTTAAGCCCTTGACCCGCCAACCAGAACGCCATACCGATACCTGCACTGACTCCTATGGTCGTGAATTGCGGTTAGATCCCTGATTTCTGACTGAGTTTGCGAAACTCCTCGCGCGCGGCGCTCACGATCTGCGGCGGCGCCTTGTCGGGGCTGCCGGCATCGAACGGCGGCTGCGGATCGTATTCAATGAGGAGCTGGACAGTTTGCGCCGCGGCGACTCCGAACTCTTCGGCAACCAGGGTGAGCGCCATATCGATCCCGGAGGACACGCCGGCGGCGGTGAACACCTTGCCCTGACGGACGACTCGCTCTTTCATCGGGATTGCACCGAATTGTTTCAACACGTCCAGCGCAAGCCAATGCGTGGTTGCCTCCAGCCCTTGCAGTACACCGGCCGCTGCAAGGCCCAATGCACCGGTGCACACAGACGTAGTCCACTTGGTTGTCTGGTGCACCTGCGCGATCCATTCCAAAACCACAGGGTCGCCCATCACTGCTTGCGGATATGCGGTGCCGGGTACCAGCAGGATGTCGGGCCGGGGCGTTTCCTCAAGAGTGTAGTCTGCCATCAAGCCCAATCGCCCGAAATCGGTACGCTTCATGCCCTTTTCTCGCGCAACGAAACGTACGTCAATACCGAGCCCCGGTGCCTGCAGTACCTCATATGGACCGTTCGCATCAAGCGCCGTCATGCTGTCATATAACAATATTGCGAGTTGCATGTTCTCTCCCTCTGCCATCGCTTGTTATAGGTTTGTGAAAATATCCTGCCTTCTCATTCATTTTTTGAGAGATCAGCTTTTCTTTGTAATGGCTCCGGTCGTGCAGAATCGCTTGTGATATTCCTGGGGAGTGATTCCCCGGTGACGCTGGAATGCCCGCCGTAGTTGTTCGCGACCGGTGAAGCCGCAGTTCCGGGCTGCCACATCAAGTGAGGTGCCGCTCGTTTCGAGCAGGCGCGCTGCATGTTCCAAGTGAAGTTTTTCCAGATAGTATGCCGGCGTATCGCCGGTTTCCAAAACAAAGACTCTTGCGAACGTACGTTCACTCATGGCAGCCCTCGAGGCCATCGTTTCCACGGTGATCGGCTCTTGGTAATGCTCTGCCAGCCATGCCAGCAGCGAGGGCAACCGCCGTCCCTCTGTGGCCTGGGCTTGTAATCGCGTACTGAACTGGGATTGCCCGCCGGGGCGCTTGAGGTATAGGACCAACATGCGGGCGACGGCGAGAGCGGCTTTTTGACCCAGATCCTCTTCTACAAGCGCCAAGGCGAGGTCCATGCCGGGAGTGATACCGGCAGAGGTGAAGATATTCCTATCTCTGACATAGATGGCATCTGGTTCAACCCGTATCGTGGGATATTTTTGGGCTAGGCGCTCGACATCCATCCAGTGGGTAGTCGCGCGGCGGTTTTCCAGCAACCCAGCTTCGGCAAGGGCGAAGGCGCCGGTGCAGATGGAGCCGATGCGACGGCAGCGCACGGACATGGCTCGCAGCCAAGCCAGCAGTTTACGGTTCCCCACCACGTGCGTCCTATCGGGACCGCCGGCCACGAGCAGGGTATCTGCCTGACCATGGAAGTCACGCCACGAGCCGTCGGCGACAAGGCTGAGTCCTGACGTCGCGCGAAAGGGGCCGGCGTGATCGGCGAGCAACACCAGCCGGTAAGGGAGAAGTGAGTCACTGTGTGCAAGATGGGACGAGAGGGCAAACACTTCATGCGGCCCGGTGATATCCAACGCTGTGGCGCCCTCGAAACCAAGGAGCAAGATTGTGCGCGTCTTGTTCTTGCGAGCAGTAGTTCAAGACTTCATGGCGTCATCCTCCCACGACTCGTCATATGGCGCAATGACAAAGGTGCTGCAATAACTGCCACACGGCAGGACGTGTGTGGAGCAAACATGTGGTTGCAGAACGTCGTATCGGCGTTGGGCGACACACAGAGTTCCAGCCATCAGCTATATGTTTTTTAGCGCCTCGGCCCATTCTTGACGCGGTTTTACAGCGCAGCCGATAATGATCCCGTCGCCGGGAGATGTTATAAAGGGGATCGGTTGCATCGGAAGTTGGAGGTGAAAAGCGGGGACATTACTCTGATTGCATTGTCCGTGCGCGGCGCGGTGAATAGTGTCAACGAGGAGACGATCAGGAGGACATAATCGGAGGCAACGGATGAAACCAGGCGAGAATGAACAGGCCGGGCCTATCACTGAATTTCTGGTGAAAGACCACGAGCGGCTTGAAGGGCTGCTGCAGTCGGCTGTGGCTCATGCCGGCTCTGTCGATCAGGAAACGTATGATCAATTCCGAGCTGGGCTGCTCCGCCACATCGGGATGGAGGAAAAGATTCTCTTGCCTGCCGCCCAGCGGCTGCGAAGCGGGGAGCCGCTTTCCATCGCGGCCAAGCTCCGGCTGGACCATGGGGCCATCGCGTCGTTGCTCATGCCGCCTCCTTCGGCTGCTGTTATTGCAACGATCCGTACTGTGCTCAATGTCCACGATACGATCGAAGAAGGCCTCGGGGGCTTGTATGAAACCTGCGATGCGCTGGCCGGATCAGAAGCAGCACAGCTTCTGGCCAAACTGCAGGCTGCACCGGAACTGGCGGTCTTGCCCTGCTCCGATAGTCCTGTCGTGATGCCCGCTGTCGTGCGGGCTCTGGAGCGAGCTGGGTATAGCTTCTGCGAAGGTACAATATGAAAAAATCTAGCGAGGTAGAAGCCTAGCTCATATCCCTGTTGCGCGTCTCATTAGGAGGTTACTCATGAACTCATTCTTGCCGACCACACAATCGCCTTGGTCCTTCAGTCGGGTTGCGACATCACTGGTGGTTCTGCTGTCGCTCGTCACAAGCGGATGCATGACGTATCGAGTCAATAGTCTGGTGGATGCGCCGGATGCGAACCCCGGTGACCGCACGTGCGCGCGGGCGGTCCCTCCTGGTACGGAGGCTGGAGCGCCGGGCGGCCTGTGTACGCTACGCGCTGCTGTGATGGAATCGAATGCTTCGGTGTGGAAAGACACGATCGAAGTTCCCAGTGGGCTCTATCAGCTCACCCTTCCAGTGGCAGAGGGGGGAGGGCATCTCGCAATTACGGACGGCGTGAAGATTCAGGGTGCGGGCGCCGCCACCACCATTATCGACGGCAACCATGCCAATAGTGTGTTCTATGTCCAAAACGAAGGCCTCGAGCTGAATCACGTCACTGTGCAGGGAGGCAACAGTCAGGGCGGAGGAGCGATCC
>JBDTSF010000234.1:0-3865 GCA_039931295.1 Nitrospirota bacterium
AAGACGCGGCTCTGTTCCGATCGAGCGACGGCGGGCAGACCTGGCAGGAATTGTCTGGGCTGCGCGACGTGAAAGGAAGTCTGTGGCAGCCAGGCGCCGGCGGGATGTGTCTGCACACGATCGTGCAGGACCCGACTAATCCACTGCGAGTTTACATTGCCATCTCGGCTGCAGGGACGTTCCGGACCGATGATGGCGGCAAGACCTGGCGGGCGATCAACCGCGGGTTGAAATCCAAATATGAGCTTCCGGACCCGGATGCGGAAGTCGGCCATTGTGTGCATCGCATCGCCATGCACCCGACACGCCCGAACGTGCTGTTCATGCAAAAGCACTGGGACGTGATGCGCAGCGACGACGCCGGCGAGTCGTGGCATGAAATCAGCGGGAACCTGCCAACAGATTTCGGGTTTCCGATCGATGTGCACGCCCACGAACCGGAGACGGTGTACGTCGTCCCGATTAAAAACGACTCCGAGCATTTTCCTCCCGACGGAAAGTTGCGCGTGTATCGCAGCCGCACGGGCGGGAACGAGTGGGAAGCGCTCACGAACGGTCTGCCGCAGCGCGATTGCTATGTGAACGTGCTGCGCGACGCGATGACGGTCGACTCGCTAGATCCCTGCGGCATTTATTTTGGCACGACCGGCGGGCAAGTCTATGGTTCGGCGAATGCCGGTGACAGCTGGACCGCGATCGTCCGGGATCTTCCACCGGTCTTATCTGTCGAGGTCCAGACGTTGCCATGACGGCCGCTGAAAATGGCTGCCAGCTTCGTTCTCAGTCGCGATCCTCGCTGCGACGTACCCCAGAGGATACGCCTCACTTGCGTCGCTCCCGGCGGCCTTGCTGGACGACCATTTTGAGCAGCCTTGCCCATTTCTAGGAAAGAAAGAACATGATAAGAGTCGTACTTCCGGCACATTTGCGGACGCTAGCTCGCGTCGATGGCGAGGTCGCGTTGGACGTCAAGGGGGAGGTCACGCAACGTTCGGTGCTCGACGCCCTCGAAGCGCGGTATCCGATGTTGCGAGGAACGATCCGGGACCACGTCACACTCAAGCGGCGGCCGTTCGTACGATTCTTCGCCTGCGAGCAGGACCTCTCCCATGAATCATCGGATGCCTCGCTACCCGATGGGATTGCAACGGGAGCCGAGCCGCTTCTGATTGTGGGCGCCATGGCCGGCGGCTAGTCAAGCAGTCGATTTCGAGCTGCCTCATTCGACTAAGAGATGGAGGCGGGCACAATGAAGGGAGCAAAATGCCATGCAAAAGATCACCCCCTGTTTATGGTTCGACGACAAGGCCGAAGAAGCGGCGAAGTTTTATGTGTCGATTTTCAAGAATTCTAAACTCGGACATATCACTCGCTATGGAGAGGCAGGCGCCAAGGTCTCAGGAAGGCCGAAGGGCTCGGTCATGACCGTCACGTTTGAGATTGAGGGGCAGGAGTTCGTCGCTCTCAGCGGAGGGCCGATCTTCAAGTTTACCGAGGCAGTCTCGTTCATGGTGAAATGCGAGTCGCAACAAGAAATCGACGAGATGTGGAGCAAGCTCTCAGAAGGTGGAGAAGAAGGGCCCTGCGGCTGGCTGAAAGACAAGTATGGTCTCTCGTGGCAAATCGTCGTACCCAAATGGGATGAGATGCTGCGCGACAAAGACGCCCAGAAATCAGAACGAGTCATGGCCGCGATCCTCCAAATGCGCAAACCAGACCTGCAACGTGTCCAGCAAGCTTATGAGAAGTGATGAAGCCATTGATACGATGACCCTGACGAGAGAAGAAAAGGAGGTCTCATCATGCGATTCATGATTATGGTGAAAGCCACCAAAGACTCGGAAGCGGGCGTGATGCCGAGTAAGGAACTGCTCACCGAGATGGGGAAGTTCAACGAGGAACTGGTACAAGCCGGAGTGATGCTCGCGGGCGAAGGGCTTCAGCCAAGCTCGAAAGGCGCGCGCGTCAAGTTCTCTGGAAGCACACGGACCGTGACTGACGGACCCTTCGCAGAGACGAAGGAGCTGATAGCCGGCTTCTGGCTGTGGAAGGTGAAATCGAAAGAAGAGGCGATCGAATGGGTCAAGCGCTGCCCCAATCCCATGAAGGGGGAGTCCGAGATTGAGATTCGTCAACTATTCGAGGCGGAAGACTTCGGGGCCGAATTCACACCAGAGCTCAGGGAACAAGAAGAGCGTCTGCGGGCGCAGATAGACAAGAACATGTAGTGACAGCGGCGGTCGTGGAGCCTGTCTTGATTTGACATGATTGCAGAAACATCATGATGTTGACGTAACCATCAACCGAACACCATCACATCAAGGAGGTCTATATGCGTTTCACATTCGTTTCTCTCACCTGCCTCGCGCTGGCTCTCATCGCGTCCCCTGTTTTGGCCAAGGAGAAGAAGCCCGCAAAGCAGATGGATCCGCAGGCGATGATGGAGGTGTACCAGAAGCTGGCGACCCCCGGCGAGCCACACAAGCAGCTAGCCAGCCTCGCCGGCAGTTGGACCACCAAGACCAAGGAATGGATGGATCCCGGCAAGCCTCCCACAGAAGCAGCCGGCTCTGTCGAAATGAAAATGTTATTGGATGGACGCTTCCTTCAGCAGGACTTCACCGGCGAGATGATGGGGCAGCCTTACAACGGAATGGGGATCACCGGATACGACAACATGAGCAAGAAGTATGTATCGATCTGGCTCGATACCATGGGCACCGCCCCGTTCATGATGGAAGGCACGGGAAGCGCCGATGGCAAGACCATCACCCTGAAGGGGCAGCATGCTGAGCCAGGCGGAGGGCACATGACGCATCGCGCGGTCTGGAAGATCGTCGACAGCGATACTCAAACGTTCGACATGTGGGGAAATCACGGCGGCGGCAAGGAAATGAAAGTCATGGAAATCGTTTATACCCGGAAGCAGTAGCGAACAGGTGACCCGCGCGCGGAACGAATTCGACTCGTCCGCGCGCCGCAGCCGTTGCCGCCTCACTCAGCTGAAACAGGGTCGGCTTCGTTTCCCACGCTGTGCTGCATACAAAACAAAGGAGCCTGACCCCTTACATCTGCTCTGACGCTGGAGGCGGTCTGGTGAAATGAATTGTTGGGCATCTTCAACGCAGCGCGTTCATGAACTCTTCCGTAGAAACCTCTGCCTGCCGTAAGACACCCGCAAGCGTTCCAATTTTGACCTCGCTATGCATTGGCACCACACAGCCTTTGGATTCTCCACGCATGATGACGTGGCTACCAGATTGGCGAACCCTTACGAAACCGAGACGCTCAAGGGCTTTGACAATTGCTGTTCCGGAGGTACGAGGCAGCTTAGGCATGTGCGGGAAGGCTGAACATTGTGACTACTGGATGCCCTGGAGCGGGAAGAGGAAACTCGGACAGATAGAGTGCCGTCGCCTCTTTCAGATTGGCGACTGCCTCTTCAACCGTTTCACCTTGCGTGGTAGTACCCGTTTCGGGATTGAGCGCGACATATCCGCCTTCTTCGGCGGGCGTAAGAACAGCGGTCAGTTCCATAATAATACCTCGAAAGAAAATGCCTCAATTGTCCTGTATTCCACGCATTGCCGCCAACTACTACATGAGCCGCTTAGGGTCTCGCGTTGAGTCGCGGGATATCCCATTCCAGCTCCGATGCCTCCCCTGCGGGACATGTCCAAAACATATGTCCCTTGTGTACTTTTGTCAAGGTGCCGGGTGCCATCGTCGGGTTAGACGGCGAAGCTTGGTGGTGTAACCTGATATTGGCCCGTGGCAACACGTCAACGCAGGCATCCGCACCGCGTTAGGCAGCTTTTCCTGATGAAGTCTTGACGCGAACCTGGAGACCGACATCACAATCTAA
>JBDTSF010000235.1:0-1685 GCA_039931295.1 Nitrospirota bacterium
GGCTTTGGGAGGGAGAAGCGGAAATGGAAATCTTGTTGGCTTGAATCAGGGACTTGGTCGACCCATCCTTCGGCTGTCATGGATTCGTTGGATCTTGATTTGCCTTCTGGGTAGAAACGAAACTTGAGATATTGCTGTCGATTCCCTTGTTTTTCGTTTGGATTCAACGTCCCTGTTACTTCCAGGTGATCGTCCAAGACATCCAACGCTTGATTCAGAAATGACCGCAACAGATTCTTCGTGATGGCCTGATTAAAAGGTTCTTCGGAGTCGAATAGTTCAGCTGCGCGACTCTCGACTGGAATCATTGCCACGACAACCAACAGAACTGCAGCTGACAACCTGTATTTCATGCGATTACTCTATAAAAGGAATACCCCGTCGTCAAGAGGGCATGGCAGAATATTGTTCCACCCACCCTCTCCATCACCAGACTCACACGACTCAGCCCTTATTCATGCGCCAGCACGAAGAATGCCCCTTCACCTGCCGATCTCAGCAGCGGGATACATGACTCTATAGGCAAGCCCTGGACATGGAACCCTGCACACATTCTCGAATTCCTTGACGATTCAACAGTCAAGGCCTACAACTTGACGAATGCGTTCCTCCTTCGCACCGACTCCTACCAGCCGCAAACCGACCGTCCTCATCGTCGACGATGAGGCAGCCCCTCGCGCAGCCCTTTCACAAATCCTCAGGGAGGACTTCCACATTCTCACCGCAGACAATGCAGGCACAGCCATGGTTACCCTCGATAACCATGGCGTCGATCTCGTGACGCTCGACCTGAAATTGCCTGATTGTTCCGGATCAGACCTCTTAAAAGACATCAAGCGCGTGCATGCGGAGACTGAAGTTATTATGGTCACGGCCTACGGGAGCCTTCAATCAGCCATGGACTGCATCCGTCACGGCGCGGCAGGCTTCCTCTTGAAACCATTCAATGCCTCAGAATTACTCGCGATTTCCTTGCAGACCGCTCAGAAGAAACTGCGGCTCGATCAACTACGCCCGCTCCTCACCACCTCGACAACGCTCTGGGATCCGGAGCCGGCTTGTTCCAACGCGTGGAAAGCGCTTTTCAACGACTACACCGCCATGAATGGCACAGGATCGCTCTCCGCGTCGAATCGCGATCAGATATCTCCCTTAGTTCCTCTGATCTCCGACCTCTTAGAAACGAAAGATCGCCACCTACTCAATCACGGAAGCCGCGTAAGCTTCTATGCAACACTGACAGCCCATCGACTCAGTCTTTCCATCGCCGATCAGCAGTCGCTCGCACTCGGCGCACTCGTGCACGATCTCGATTTGATCAGTGTATCGAACACTCACGTGCTGGACATGGATTCAGACCCGCAGACCCATTCTCCCGACTTGGGAGCAAAGATGGGCCGAGCAATGGGGTTATCAGCCGACGTCGTGCAAGTTATCGCACTCCATCACGAGCGATGGGACGGAACGGGCTACCCATTCGGCTTACAAGAAGACCGTACACCCCTGCTCGCCCGCATTGTCGCCATCGCCCAAGTGTTTGACGACCTGACTGCCGACAAACCAGAAGGAATACCCCTCTCCTTCGATAAAGCCATACAACAGATCGAGCAACAAGCCGGCACCGCCTTCGATCCCGCATTGACCGAAGTCTTCTGCCTGACCATGCGAGAACAACCCCCTCAGCA
>JBDTSF010000236.1:0-4428 GCA_039931295.1 Nitrospirota bacterium
CCAGCCGGTGGAATAACCTGCATGCCGTCAATCCCTATCAATGATCACCCCCCACCATCGCTTGAATCTCTCGTCCCTCGCAATCCTCAGCGCGCCATCTCCGCTTCCTGGATTCTGACAAACTGTCGCGCTTCGATCAGATCCTTTCTGGTACAGAGCTGTTGTTCAAGCAATAGATGCTCCAAGGCCGCAATCCGCGCAGTCATCTCCGGCAGCACAATATCAACCTGTTCGCGCAAATCTTGAAGTTGTCGGCCCAGCCCAGATTCCTTTCGCTTTTCGACGGATCCCTTCTTCGCCCGACCAACCACTCGACCTTGCACTTGCTTCCGTGGAACGACCCTCTTGATTGACATTTATCCCTCCAGGTTGAAATTCCTCTTCTGCCCATCTTTATCGAGCTGGTCACGCCCAGCGCCTCTCCAGACCTCCTAAGCCGTCACCATCTTGACCTGATTCCAAGAAAGGAAATGCGATACGTTTTATGAGATTCAGCGAATGATTCCTCAGCAAATTCTTTAAAGCTGTGCATAAGTGTAATCTTCTACGAGTCACCCCACAATTAGATAATCCGTTCAACTGAAAAATATGCATAAAACAGAGGAGCGACTATTGCTGGTGGAAAAGGCAAATAAATATTCGTCAAGCCACAAAATGTAGTGGGTCTATTTACGGTGGCACAATGCCTATTTTTCAGGCAAACAGCTGGCGAGACTCTCCTTATCAGCCTTTTCTCAACTGAGAAGGCTGTCATACACAGGGTTATCCACAGAAGCTGGGGAACTCCATCCGCTATACGATTCAATCATCTCGATCCTGCATTTCACGCCTTCCAAACCTGCAAGGTGATTTCTCCAGGGGAAACCGGTATTCTTCACAGCCTACAAGTACGACGGGGAAATATCCCTCTCCAATCGTTTCTGCAGGAACAAGAAAGGGAATCCATGAGTTCGACCGCAAGCATCTCTCCATCTAGTCAATTTAGAAAGCTCCTCTTGTCGGAACAGCTAGAATTCATCTGTGAAGCCCACAATGGCCTCAGCGCAAAAATCATCCAAGAGGCCGGCTTTCGGGGCATTTGGGCCAGCGGCCTCTCCATTTCTGCGCAATTCGGCGTCCGCGATAACAACGAAGCCAGCTGGACCCAAGTTCTTGAGAACTTGGAATTCATGTCCGATGCGACCACGATTCCGATTCTCCTCGATGGCGATACAGGCTACGGCAACTTCAATAACATGCAGCGCCTGGTCCGCAAACTGGAACAACGCAAAATTGCCGCGGTCTGCATCGAGGACAAGCTATTTCCCAAGACAAATAGTTTCATCAAGGGAAACGCCCAACCCATGGCAGACATGCAGGAGTTCTGCGGCAAGATCAAAGCCGGCAAAGACGCGCAGTCTGACCAGGACTTTTCCATTATCGCCCGAGTAGAAGCCTTTATCTGCGGCTGGGGACTGGCGGAAGCCTTGCGACGCGCCGAGGCCTATCATCAGGCAGGAGCGGACGGCATCCTCATTCACAGCGCCTTGTCGGTACCAGATGAGATCTTGGCGTTCAAACAGGAATGGGGCAACCGCTGCCCTGTCGTCATCGTGCCTACTAAATATTACGCCACGCCCACCGATGTATTCCGGCAGCATGGAATTTCCATGGTGATCTGGGCCAATCACATGCTCCGGACTGCCGTTGCTGCCATGCAGAAAACCGCGAGAACCCTCAAGGAGCAGGAACACCTGCTCTCCATCGAAGACAAAGTCGCGCCGGTCTCAGAAATCTTCCGCCTGCAAAACGCCGCAGAACTACAAGAGGCTGAAGACCGCTATCTACCGAAAGGCGCCGAAGATACCGGCGCCATTGTATTGGCTGCGTCCCGAGGTAAAGAACTGGGAGAACTCACCGAACAGCAACCCAAAACGATGGTCAATATCCAAGGCAGACCCATCCTCTCCCACATTGTCGATGCCTACAATGCTGTCGGCATCAAGGATATTGTGGTAGTCCGGGGGTATAAAAAAGCCGCCGTCAATCTGCCCAACCTGACGTATGTCGATAATGACGACTTTGCAGACACAGGCGAACTGGATTCCCTCTTGAAAGCCCTTCGATCCCGGAAAGGACCGGCTCAGGACACGATCATTTCCTACGGCGACGTGCTGTTCAACAAATATATTCCCCAATCGCTCTGTCAGGAGACCGATGACTGCGTGATTTTCGTCGACAGCAATTGGCAGGAGCAGAGCAGCTATGCCCGCCTCGGAGGCTTTACCGAATGCACCATTCCCAATTCGCGAAGAGCCTTTAACGCCAAGATCAATCTCAAGCAATTGGGAGACAATCTCCCCAAAGAATCCATCCACGGAGTCTGGATGGGGTTCCTCAAAGTCTCGCCTAACGCGGTAAACCTCATTACCGACATCATTGTAGAAATGCTGGCCAAGCCAGCCAATCGCAAAGCCGGCATCCCCCAACTGCTCCAAGAGCTATTGAAACGGCAATATCCTATCCGAGTACTCTATACAGCAGGCCACTGGCTCGACATCAATAGTATTGAGGATGTGGTACAGGCAGGAAACTTCTAACAGGATGCTGAAAAAGTCCGCCAGCATCGTTCTCGCCTCATCGAAATCCTCAACGTACCCCAGAGGGTACGCCTCCGGTTTCGACTAGCCTGTGGCCTTGCTGGACGGTCTTTTTGAGCATCCTTCGACTATTTTGACATCAGCGCGTCGAGAAGATTCTATGATCGTTTGTGGCCCAGAAGTCTCATAAGTTGACAGTTAGAGCAAATATGGCATCTGAGCTCGCCAAGGGAAAAATAGAAGTTGCGGTTTTCTTGCGTTTTTTGGAGACTTCACATTTGCCTATTGATAGGAATAGCGTTGAGAAACGTTCTCCCCCAGAGCCAGACATATTGTGCATGCACCAATCAGAAGGGGCAGTCGCATTCGAACTCGTCGAAATGTGCGATCCACAATTGGCAAGATCAATTGCCACGGCAAGTGCTGGTTATTTACGAACATCCGATCCATCGGCCAACATAATCTCGAAGAAGTTGCGGAAGAAATACGAAACCGATGCCCCAATCGAACTCTTGTGCTACACGGCTGGACGAATCGTTACACCCGACAATGTCATTCTGCCCAAGATAAAGCCCTATTTAAGCTCATGGCGCCACACATTCCGCAGAGCTTGGTTACTTGGCCGTAACGGAATCTATGTTGTTTGGGGCAATAGCTAAACTCTCGAAGTCGTCTTATCTTGGGGGCAGACGTGATTATTGACCTAGCCACTCGCTTTATTCAGATTTTGCCATTGTAGTCTTGCCATCAAACATCCGTGGCAGATAGCGGAATCTGCTTCGAGCCGGGTTAATTGGACTACCTGCAGACTGAAGCGTATGATGACTTATCGTATGATTCAGTGGTCACGCTGCATCATACTGTCAGGGAGAACCGGGCCATGGCTTCGGTGTTTTCCATCCCTGCAGCTTCCTACTACTTCAGCCAACCTCACGACCAGCTGACTCAATCGCGTCACGCATGTCACTGTTTCCACTCCCCTCACCTCTTCATGGGATCTCGGCGAATGACGCCGACTGGTCCATGAAGTAACCAAGGAGGTCTCTATGGCATCCTCCAGCAAGTGGCAATCGGGAGTTCTGGTTCTGATATTCTGCTTAAGTGTCGCCGGCTTAATTTGGCCGAGTAGTGTGACGGCGGAAGGAGCCGCCGTGAGTCTGCCTGTCGAAACGGTGGCGGACTATCTATACGCCATGATTGAAGCGGACCGTGAAGTGTACACCAAGCACGTCGTTGAACGAATGCAGATCAAAGGGGTAGTCGTGGCCTCGGAGAACTGGGAGGAGAAGAATACGCTGCCGCTCCCGGCTCAATTTTTGATGGAGTCAGGCCGAGTAATGGCAAGAAAAGGCATCGGCGTACAGTATCGATTGATCAGCCTCTGGCCGATCAACAAACGGAATGTCGCCCGAAGCGAGTTCGAGAAGGAAGGCCTGGGCACCATTCTCACTCACCAGAACAAACCCTATACCGGTTTTGTGAAGGAAGGAGGAGCCCGTTACTTCCAGGCCGTCTATCCAGATCTTGCTGTGGCTCAGGCCTGCATCGGCTGCCATAATTCCCATCCGGATAGCCCCAAACGGGACTTCAAGATCAATGATGTCATGGGGGCGATCGTGATCAGTATTCCAGTAAAATAGAACGCAATCGTACCTGGTACGCCCTCTTTAGAACTCCCAGACGGGTTGTTGACCCGCCTCATGGCTCAGTGCATCTCTCGCGCATGGCGACTGCTCGATTTCGCGACGAACCATCATGAGGATTGCGAGCTACTCGCCTGATTTGTTGATAGGCGCAAGCGACTGTCCCTTCTCCAACATACACTTCCAAAACGTAAATCGTTCCCGAT
>JBDTSF010000237.1:0-3714 GCA_039931295.1 Nitrospirota bacterium
GATTGCTGGAAAACACCTCGAATGAATCATTTCTCCGCAAGGAATATGTGGAGTCACAGTCTCTGACCACGTTGTTGGCTCCGCCGGTTCTTGAAGGTCTGAGCAAGAAGCCGCCTCCGCTGTCTCAACCGGCCAGAAGGCAGGAATTTCGAAATGAACCGCAGCGTGATTTTTCGCAGGTCGACAGCCGAATGGCCCTGCAACAGGCCCTGGAGACGGTGCGATCGCAGTTGGGACGTCAGTGGGCGTCATCATCCGAGGGGCTGCGACTCACGGGGCCTCTCTTGGAGTCCCACAACCCCGGACGCCCGGATGAAGTCGTGGGTCGTCTATCCAGTGCGAGTTCAGGTGATATCCAACAGGCACTGCGCCGGGCCGTTCAGGCACAGGAGTCCTGGCGTGACACGACCACGGAACGACGAGTGGACATTCTGAGTGCCGCCGCTGCGATTATGCGGACCAGGCGCGATGAGTTGGCGGCCTGGGAAATCATGGAATGTGGAAAGCCCTGGCGGGAAGCGGATGCGGATCTCGCGGAAGCGATCGACTTTCTCGAATATTATGCGACGAGTTGGTGCACGCTTGTTTCTCCCAAACGATTAGGACAGGAACCCGGTGAAATGAACCAGCGTCTCTATAGCCCTCGCGGAGTCACAGCCGTCATCGCTCCGTGGAATTTTCCGCTGGCGATTCCCACCGGCATGGTGTCGGCAGCGCTCGTCACCGGAAATCCTGTGATTTTCAAACCCTCCGAGCGGTCGCCCATGATGGGGCATTGGCTCACAGAGATCTTGCAGGAGGCCGGCGTGCCAGAAGGAGTATTCGGTTGTCTGCAGGGTGGACCTGACGTCGGGCGTGCGTTGGTGTGCCATCCTGATATTGTCACGATTGCCTTTACCGGTTCGAAAGACGTCGGGCTCAGTATCCTGAAGGACGCCGGGACTCTGAGGCCAGGGCAACGCATGGTGAAGCGAGTGCTGGCCGAGATGGGAGGGAAAAACGCGATTATCGTGGATGATACAGCGGATCTTGATGATGCGATTACGGGGGTGATTTCATCATTTACTGGTTATACGGGACAGAAGTGTTCCGCTTGTTCGCGGGCAATCGTGCATGCGGCGATCTACGAGAGCTTTCTGGACCGGCTCAAAGAGGCGGTGCTGAGTCTGAGGGTGGGAAATCCAGAAGAACCCGAGACACAGGTCGGGCCGGTGATCGATCATCGAGCGCAGTCGAAGATTCAGGAATATATCGAGATTGGAAAGAAGGAAGCCCGCCTACTGGTAGAAGGAGCTGTGACGGGCCCAGGTTGGTATGTTGGGCCGACTGTCTTCGCGGATGTGGCGCCGACGCATCGAGTCGCTCAAGAGGAAATCTTCGGGCCGATCCTTGCCGTGATGAAGGCCTCTTCTTTCCAAGACGCGTTGACTCTGGCGAATTCCACGGCCTACGCACTCACCGGTGGAGTCTATTCGAGAAGCCCAGCCAATCTGGAACTCGCGCGGCAACGATTTGATGTCGGGAATCTCTATCTGAACCGTCCGATCACCGGCGCGTTAGTCGGACGTCAGCCGTTTGGGGGGCATCGACTCTCCGGAATCGGCGCGAAAGCCGGAGGGGATGAGTACCTGACGCAATTCGTGGTGACCCGCGTCGTCAGCGAGCAGACCCTCCGTCGAGGATTCGCGCCGCCCGAGTGAGGCCTTCGAGGGTTTGATCTCATACGATTCCAGTTCTTCCATGATATCGGTCACTACGCCCCGGTCTTCCATCTGTGCAAGCTCTTGTCGCTCGACATACTTGACCAGCCCGACACCCTTTGCAAACCAGGCGGTCATCACATCGGTTCCCATGGCAGTTTTCTTCGCGCCGGAGAGGTGAATCTGCATGTGCATGCGCGCTTCCAACTTCACGGCATCCTTGAATGTGCCGGCTGGGACCGTCACCGATTCATGCCCCAGCACTGTGGCCTCGCCCTGCGAATCTACCTTTTCGTTGACGCCATCACGGTCCAAATCCGTGCCGAAGTCTATGTCCTTGCGGTTGAATTGCTGGAAGGACGACGAAAGCTTCATCGGGAACCGTACGATCTGATAGGGCACAAGTTGTTTTTCAAAGGGTGTGCCAGGTTCTGAACCGTAATAGACGATGCCGACGCTATCACGCCGGTAGAAACTATCCATTGGGCCATGGTTGCCAGGATTGTCATCGTGAAACACGGTGACCGTTATGCCCTTTATGACTTTCGTGTCGCTAACCGAGGAGACGTTGGAGAAGAACTTATGCTCGATCGTTTGCAGCGGCCCTTCGGTTATCTGGCCACGATACCGCCATGTATTGCCGATCTGATCGGGGAAGTAATCGGCGGATTGCGCAATGAGGCTGGCATCATCCGCTGCGAAGGCGGTTGACCAGGGGGTACAGTTGAGCAGGAGCACTGAGCCCACAATGAAGGCCCATCGGTATCCCAGTTTGGTCAGCGGCATACGCAAGATCCTCCAGTAGTTGATCGGTGGGATGACCGTACCATAGGAATCCTGGAAGCGGCAAGGGAAGGAGATTGGCGCATCTACGGGCTTGCCTTCAGGCAATATCCCACCCATAATCCGGCATCAGGATGTTGGAAAAGCCCGTCAGCATCGTTCTCACCTCGAAAGCATCCTCACGTACCCCAGAGGGTACGCTTGCGGTGCGTTCTTCGGCTGCGGCCTTGCTGAACGGACTTTTTGAACATCCTGCGGAGTTGCTTCCATTCTGTCACATTTAAAACGAGCCACCGCGATGACGAAACCGGCTAGCGAATTCACACAGGCGGTGCTTGTGACTGGCGCATCCGGAGGGATCGGTCGAGCGATTAGCTTGGCCTTTGCGGCAGCCGGCTGGTCTGTCGGGATCCATTACCATCGAAACAAAGCCGCGGCTGAGGAGACGCTCGCACAAGTGGTGATCGCCGGTGGCACTGGAGCGCTCTACGAAGCCGATGTTCGTGAGATGCATGCGGTGCAACTGATGATAGAGGCCTCGTGTCGCCGGATGCCTGCGCCGTCAGTGTTTGTCTGCAATGCCGGAATCGGAGGGAGCCAGCTCCTGCTTAGACAACGTGAAGAAGATTGGGCCGAGGTGCTTGCCACGAACCTAACAGGAACATTTCACTGCCTTCGTGCCATGGCCCCTCCCCTCCTCGCTCACGGTGGTGGGTCGATTGTCGTCATTGGTTCGCACGCCGGATTCCATGGTTCAAGTGGACAAGCCGCCTATGCGGCGTCGAAAGCCGGTCTCATCGGTCTGGTGCATAGCGCAGCTCTTGAATGGGGTGCGGGCAACGTTCGTGTGAATCTCCTCTTGCCCGGCTGGCAGAAGACGGGACTGACGACGGGAATCATGCCGGCACACGATAACTGGAACGATCATGCGTTGGGTCGACCACCATCGCAAAAAGAAGTAGCCAGGACTGTAGTGCATCTGGCGCAACTCAATGATGTATCGGGGCAGGTGTGGAACTGTGACAGCCGGAGTCTTTAATCGGATGCTGAAAGCGGCCGCCAGCATCGTTCTCGCATACTTCAGACCCTCAACGTACCCCAAGGGTGTGCCTCGGCCTTCACTCGCTGCGCCTTGCTGGACGGCCATTTTGAGCATCCTGTGGAAGCCTAATGCTACTGCGCCAGATGTGGGCCACCAAAGCTCTCTTGGTAGCAGAGAGTTTTCCGTGGC
>JBDTSF010000238.1:0-3617 GCA_039931295.1 Nitrospirota bacterium
GCGATCATCAGGAACATGATGCCCATGCGGGCAACGACCTTGCCCGGCCCAGTATGCTCGACGGAAAAAAAGAAATAGAACAACACTGAACAGACGCCAACTAGGATGATGATGCTGTTCAGGCTGCTGGCGGGATTCAAGAGGCTCCACGTAAACGTGACACCTTCTCCCGGCACTAACGTCAAGAGCGGACGAACCGTATCCTCAATCTGTTTTAAGATAAAGGACGAGATGGTCCGTGGAATGGCAAGTCCCGATCCGACGCCCACAATGAAGGCAAACGCGTACCGCGAAATCCAGGCCGCTTTCGGGACATAGCGCGTGAGCATCAGCATCCCGATGGCAACAGGAATCAACAATGCCCACTCCCCATTCTCAACGATCGGCTTCCAGATGAGCTGCACAATCACCGTGTCGTAGGTCTTGACGATCGTGTACCCGACCGACACACCGACATAAAGATTCTCCGCCAGCTTGAACAGCGGGTTATCCTTATAGAGAAACGTGAAGATGAAGAGGGTCAACCCCGTCGCCACCCACGCCCCAATAATCAATTCAATCGACATCGTTCGTTATGCCCCCGCCTGGCCCTGCTGTCGAACTCTGTTGCGCGATGAGAAATAGAACAGATTACACATAAGGACCAACACAATGATGGCAAGATGGGTGGCCGACTGCGCATCCATGCCGGCGACAGCCTGGCCCTTCTGGTCGATGAGAATTTCATATTCTGCCGCACCTCGCAGGCCACCGATCAAGCCATTGATCTGCCCGCTGCGCAACAATGGATAGAGCCCCGGCGCCATGACACCCGTGCAGCCGCCGCCGAGTTCAAACTTATACTTGTCCTTGCCGAAGACATACCAGGCTTCCACGCCAGGATTGCCGGCGCCCAAGCTGACGGCATAGTTCACATCGCGCAAACTCGCGACGCCTTGCAAGACTGATAAACCCTTCGTGGGTTTGCCGTTATAGTCGGCAGGGAACGCGCCATAGAGGTCCTGGCCCATGTTGATGATGACGGCAGTCCCGCCGGGGCTCCAACCGAGGAACACATAATCCTTCCCGTTTTCTTTACCCATTTCGCGAGCGACCTGCGTGACAACCTGATCGGCCATACCGGTTCCTGAAACCCAGAGCGTCAACGCGATCACCCGGAGGTTTTTCCTGAAGGCATGGCGTAGCAACGAAATCGATTGGGGGTGCAGCTCAGGTTTCGACGCCGGATCGAAATCCAGAGAGAGCAGGAATGTGGACCCTTCGGGAAGCGACTCGATGTGGTCGTAGACCCCGCGAACCTCCTGCGAAATCTTGATCGGCAAGCCGACGGGGTAGAGCAGCGGCAAGAGCGTGCAGAGGCCGATCACGAGGAAGATGATCCGCCGATCGATCTTCAGCATGCGTTCAGTGAAGGTCATAGCAGTGACCAGAGAGCGGTGATCAGTGATGGGTGGGGAAAAGGCACCTTCATGTTCTCGTCACACATCACACATCACTCTTTTCCCCCGCCCAGATACGACCGCTCCATACCGAATATAATCTTGATGGAGAGCGCGACCGTGCCGAGGCTGACGCCGATCAGGATCGCGCGCCGCACCGACGCGTTCAGCACGTTTAAGATCCACTGAGAGAGGTCGCCGCTGAGCGGAATCAGATATTCTCCGAGAGGAACGCGGCCCATCATGACGATCACGGCCGCAATCAACAGCACTGCCGCCTCCCGGCTCCTGGCGCGGAATGATCGATAGGCTGCCGAAGCGATAAAGAACGCAAGGATGGCGAACATCGTACTCTGCAGGGGGACCATCATAAAGTTATAGACCCACCCAAAGGCCGTCATGGTGCCGTCGACGGCTTCCTTGCCGTTCGCCCACAGGCCAACGGCGATAGTGCCCAGCATGCCTATATAAAGAACGAAGCTATAGCCCCATCCCGCTTCTTTGCGCCGGATCTTGACGGCATGGACGTGGAACAGACTGCTGACGCCCAGCACCAGCGCAAACCCCCCGATGATCTGAAGCCATTTCGTGACGGAGGTCAGCATCTGCTCCGAGGCCGGATGCGGCACATAGTATTGCCCCGCAAACACCACCCCGGTGATCAGCGTAATCAGAAGCGGAACCTGCCGGCGAAGGAAGATCATTTCACGTCTCTGAAAAGGTCTAAAAATAATTTCGGCCACTGCGCATCGAGCATCACCCCGAGAGTAGCCAACAGGGTCCCAACACCAATGACGCCGAGAATCAGCGCTTTGCCGATGTCTTGCCCGCGCAGCGTGCCGACCTGAACCGGTTCTCTGGAGAGATAGGCGCTGGCCGCATAGAGTTCCTCCCCGATCAAGGTGTAATCGCAGGTGGTGACGAAGAACGGCAGCTGGTGATCTGCGTCCGTCCCGGCGATTTGGATCGCGCCGGTACTTGCACCCGTTTCTGTCAACAGCAACGCCTCGGCAAAATAATGCCCCATATAGAAGTTCGCCGCCGGCTTTTTACGCAGCATGATACCGTCCACCGCCGCGGTATAACTGAATTGATCCGAGGTAATGAAAAAATTGGAGTCTTCCTTGTAGAGATCGGGCTTGCCTGCTTCCAGGTAAGCCTGTTTCGTAATTTCCTGACAGACGGCCATGGTAATCGGCTCGCGGTGGGGCACGAGCAAATCGGTTTCATAGGCGGCCGCGCGTTTGGCCACACGCCCGAGAATCACTGCCGCCGCAATGGTGGAGGGATCGCTCATATCATGGGCGCCGGTCATATACAGAATGGGCTTGCCCAATTCCGTCGCGCGACCGATAGCCTCATCCACGGCATCCAGACCTGGAATACGCCGGAGGAAGATCTCCCGTTTTCTGGCGGTACTGATGGCGTAGAACACGATGCCGCCGAACAGAAGCGCTAATAGGAGGTTGTTCATCTGATTCCAATTGATCCAGTTCGGTTCCGGCGTGGCCTGAACCGGGGTGGCAATGACACGGTTTCCGTTCAGGACGGCAGCCACGGTAATGCTGTAGACGTTCCCATTTTTCAGCTCGACGCCCTTCCCATTCTTCAACGTGAACTGGTGCATGCCCGAGTCTGCTGGCCTCGTCCACCAAGGCCACTTGGATTCACGAACATAGCGCTGGTTCGCGGGAAACTCCGCCACGACTTTCATCGAAGCCGGATCTGCCACCGTAGTCCCCTCGCTGAGCAAGACCTGATACCTGGCCGCAGCACTATCGTAGGGAGCGGGCGACCAGAGCACCGTCAGGCTGCCTCCGCCATCGCTCGGAGTGTCGAACACACGAAGATCTTGCGGGGGAGAGAGAGTTGTTTGTGCGAAGGCCTGCGAGATAGATAGAAAAAGCGCGGCGGCTAGCAGTACCACACCTCCGCATACTGAACGAGCCTGCTCACGTTTCACGTCTAACGTTTCACCTTTCACGCTTATGAGCCTTCAATCAATTCAATATTGGTTCGCGGAATAACCGCCGTACTACCGTCGACAAAGAGAACTTCCATCACCCGCACCTCACTCTCGGTCGGAATCTTCTGGAGGTCGGCCGGCAGGCTCGCGACTTCACCAATTTTTCCGAACAAGGGGTCTCGAATGATGCGCACCTGGTCGCCGATCCTGAT
>JBDTSF010000239.1:0-3167 GCA_039931295.1 Nitrospirota bacterium
TGACGACAGCACCGGCCAGTACCTCCCCATCGTGGAAGCAGGCCACGGTGTGGCCGAGCTTCCAGATCGCCTTTCGGTCATCCGTGAGATCTGAGACAATAGACGTGGCTGCTCTGCAGGCTGCCGGCGTAAGGATGAACAACTCGAAACGAAACAGTGAGGTGTTTCCATGAAGCAGATCGGGTTGGCTTAATAATCCGAATTGATAAGAAACAGCAAAGCTATTCGTGCGCAGTTTGTTGCGGGAACGAACGTTGAGATATGTGAAGATAGAAGGCGGCAGCATGGGTCAAGGAGCGCATGATGTCTGAGATACAGTGGATAGACGTGGGAAGCGTCGAAGAACTGATCAAGAAATCCTTGCAAGAAGTCTCTTCCGGGAAGACGACGATCGCGCTGACGTACAAAGACGGGTCGTTTACCGCGATCTCCGGGGTCTGTAATCATGTCGGTGGCCCGTTGGGTGAAGGTACCCTCGACGGCGACTATGTCGTCTGTCCCTGGCATTACTGGAAGTTCCATCACAAGACCGGTCAAGGAGAGCCGGGGTACCAACAGGATCAGGTTCCGAGCTATGTCACCAAGATCGAGGATGGCCGGCTCTACATCGACCTGTCGTCCGCCACGAAACGGAAAAAACAGTCGCATCCACCGCATCCGCTCGCACGCCCGGTGCTGCGCCAGGCAGGCCCGATCCGCGTCGTGGGTATCTCGACGACAGCGATGACCACGGAACATCCACGATACAGTACCTCCGACGCGATGTTGGATGTGGCGCTGGAGCATGCTCGAAGCACGCTGAAGCTGGAGACGCAATGCATTAAGCTTCGCGAGCTGAACTTTCGCTCGTGCGAGGGTTTCTATTCGAAATCCGCCCAGGCCTGCACCTGGCCTTGCTCGATCACACAAATGGACCCGACAGACCAGCTCGATCGCGTGTACGAAGCGATCGTGCATTGGGCCGATGTCATACTGATTTCAACCCCGATCCGCTGGGGCAACGCCAGTAGCTTGTACTACAAAATGGTCGAGCGGCTGAACTGTATCCAAAACCAGGAGACCATCGCGAACAAACATTTGCTCAAGAACAAAGTGGCGGCGTTTATCATTATGGGCGGACAAGACAATGTTCAAGGTGTGGCCGGACAACTCATGACCTTTTTCGCCGAAGTTGGTTGTCAGTTCCCTCAATTCCCGTTCATCGCCCATTCGAGGGGCTGGAGTGCCGAGGACATGGAGCGGAATGTCAGCGAGGTACAAAATAGCCGGGCACTGCGTGAAGGAGCACAACAACTCGTGACACGCGCTGCAGATATGGCAAGCCTCATGGTCGGCGGTCAGGTTCCAGAACATTTGCTTGCTCGTGGCGGACGCAAGGCGCATCAGCTCGATAGCGAGCCGACGGGGTAACGGCCGCGAGCCTTGGAGAGATCGGATGATGCCGGAGCCAGGCCACAAAGACGTGCACCTCGACCATCTTTTTCGGGCACTACTTCGTTTGCACAAAGCCTTGCTGGACGACGAACGGGTGTCCTATGAGCGTGTGCACGGGCGTATCCAGTCCAATGGAGCGTTTTTGCAGCTGGTGTTGGGAGATGCGTGGTTTGCCTGGCTGCGCCCACTGTCTCAATTGATGGCCACGCTCGATGAACTCGGAGAAAAAGGCGAATCGCCAGACGGTCCGGATATAGCCACCAGTATCGCATCGATCCGGGCACTTTTGATTCCGTCGGAAGAGGGAGAGGGGTTCGGCAGACAATATTACGACGCGCTGCAACGAGGGCCCGATGTGGTGTTGGCGCACGCGGCGGTCAGAACATTACTCCGTTGACTGCACGAAAAACGGGAAAGAGATCAGTTATTTTGGGTGCGAGAAAGGGGTGAGTGAAATGAAAGCCCATTACCTTGGCCATGTGGTGTTCTATGTGAAGGACCTCAAACCGTCGCTGGCCTTTTATCGCGATCTGCTGGGATTCCAGGAGGTCGGAAGCATATTCAATGGCGCCGCTGCCGCGCTCACCTCAGGCCGCACGCATCACGAACTCCTGTTGATCCAGGTTGGTGACGCGCCGGGGCCTCCAACCGGACGGCGTCGCGGGCTCTATCACATCGGCATCAAGGTCGGCGACAGCCTGGAGGAGTTACGAGCGGCAAAAAAAGAATTGGAGCAGGCCGGAGTGGCGATCGATGGCATGAGCGATCATACGGTCAGCCAAAGCCTCTACCTGCGCGATCCTGACGACAACGAAGTGGAACTCTATGTGGATGCAGATGAGTCGGTGTGGAAAAATAATCCGGCGGCCGTCGTGTCGCCGATTAAACCGTTGCTTTTGTAACAGGCAGGTCCCTCACGTAAGTACGCGCCTGGGTGTTTGGTTCGTACTGAGCAGGTCACGCAACAGTTATCCACTCATTAGGGGGCGTATGTCCAAAAGAGGATTTATGGCGGATATGCGTACAGGCTCAATTTGTAGATATGGATGCGGCCTGATCCTATTGTGTGCCTGCTGTTGTTGGCGAGCATGTCGGTGTCGGCACAGGAAGAGGCCGGCTCTGTGCCGGCATCTGAATGGAAACTTGCAGCACCGATGCCGCGAGGGGCTGAAGAAGTGGTCGGCATCTCCGCCCGTGGCAAGTTCTATGTTTTGAGGGGGCCGGTATCAAACGATTACTCTTCGTCGGTGGCGCGGGCAGCCTGGAAGTGAAGCCGGGCGTCCAGTCCGTGGATTTCCCAGAATTCCCTGCGGAATATAACCAGGGAGTTCTTGCGACCCGCGAAGCCCTGAACATGCTGCGCAACGAACCAAGCCTTGAATGGTCCTTCTTGTCTCCGTCTGCCGACCTGTCCCCTGGAAAGCGCACCGGAAAGTTCCGTCTTGGCACGGATCAGTTGCTCAGAGATGCAAACGGAATGAGTCGCATTTCGGTCGAGGATTACGCCGTGGCCATGATCGACGAGGTAGAGAATCCACAACACATTCGCCAGCGGTTTCCTGTTGGTTGTTGAAAGGGACATGCCATGGGCAAGAAGATGCTTGTCGTTCTCGCCAGCGTTGAAACATATCCAATGGCTTAAGGAATGTATGAATCATCTCGGGACGACGCTCATACACCAGCGAGGTCAACCCGGGTGAGAACGTGGCCCTGCGGGCTATCAGCCGAAAGAT
>JBDTSF010000240.1:0-6584 GCA_039931295.1 Nitrospirota bacterium
CAGGGGCTTCTCCTTGGGCGGGTCGCCTCGGTGTCCGGGATGGCCTTATCGGTCGGATTCGTCGCGTGGATTCTGCGAGGGGGAGCGTTGGTCGCGAGTTTTCTCGTCTCGATGCCGGCCTGGCGTCACTTCGATCCGCTGCCGGTGCTGGGGTCGGCAGGCAGAGATCGCCGGGAACGAAACCGCGAAGTGCGCGAGGGAGATGAACAGGAGAAGAGACAGTTCCGTGGTCTGGATCGAGTGTTGGACAAGTCAGCAAAGCCGGTTACACGTCAAGAGACGGGACGCGTAAGGAAACCAAAGTCATCATGAGAGTGACGCCGTTAGTGTGGGTGAGTGTAGGACTAGTCAGCGTCACGCTCAGTGTGATGATGGCGGGCGATGTGTTTGTCGACTTGGTGCCAAACCGCGATCGCCAAGTATTTGAATATCGTCGCGACATGGCAGAATCCCTGACCGTGCAGTACTCGGCACTGGCTGAGCGTGACCAGATCGAAACGGTGAAGTTTGCGATGGAAATGCTGGCCAAGCGGATTCCGGATATCTTGTCGCTGGCGCTCATTCAGGAAAGTGGGAGGGTCGTTGCGCAGGTCGGTGATCATGCGCGAGTATGGGTCCAGCCGCCCGGCGAAGAATCTACCCTCGAGTTTCTCCAAGTTCCGATTTTTTCAGGCGACCAGCGGTGGGGCGTGCTTCAGATGGCGTTTCGCCAAACGGACGTGTCTGGCCTTCACTGGTTCCTCACGGATCCATGGGTACGCTTTCTGGCATTTGTGAGTGTGTCGGGGTTCGTCGGGTATCTCCTCTTTATGAAGCGCACGCTCCGTCAGCTCGACCCCTCCGGCATTGTTCCCACTCGGGTCAAGTCCGCGCTGGATGCGCTCACGCAGGGTGTGGTCATGATCGACACGCGGGACTTCATCGTCTTGGCGAACGATACCTTCTGTCAGTCTGTGGGAAAACCGGTCACGTCATTGGTTGGATCCGATCTCAGCTCCTTGGGGTGGAAGTCGGCTGCGCCGTCCGCCACGGTGTTGGTGCATCCCTGGACAGGTGCGATCATGGACAAGAAGCCCCAAGCCGACCGGTCCCTTTTCCTGGGGCTTCCTGATGGTGGTTTACGGAAGTTCATCGTCAATACCGTGCCGATTATGGATGATGCCTCTACGGTGAGAGGGGCATTGGTTTCCTTTCACGACGTGACTGAACTCGATCGAGCGAATTCTCAACTCAAAGAGGCGAACAGCGAGCTGGAGTTGTCCCGCGTTCACATTTTGGAGAAGAACCAGGAGCTTGAAACGACGAATACGACCCTCCAGGTTGAGATGAGTGAACGGATCAAGGCTCAGACAGAGAGAGAAGCCTTGCATCAGCAGCTTGTGCAGGCATCTCGCCGAGCCGGTATGGCTGATGTGGCGTCGAGTGTGCTGCATAATGTCGGGAACGTGCTCAATAGTATTAACGTGTCGACAGATACCTTGTTGAAGACGCTCAAGAAGCCGATGGTGGGGGACGTGTGTAGAATTGCCTCGATGTTTCATGAACATCAGGACCACTTAGAAACCTTTCTGACACAAGATGCGAAGGGCAAGCAGATTCCCTCGTATTTGGGCATGGTGGCTGAGTCGTTAAGCGGAAGTCATCAGACCATCCAGAGCGAAATCGACTCACTTGTGAAAAAAGTCGACCACATCAAACAGGTGATCATGTCGCAGCAGGATATCGCTCACGCAGGGAATATCCGTGAGGCGGCATCGGTCGAAGACTTAATGGAGCAAGCCTTGTTGATGGGGATGCCCGAGCCCGAGAAGTACGGTATCCGAGTCGTGCGGGAGTATGCCAATGTTCCGGCCGTCATGACGGATCGGCATCATGTCCTCCAGATTCTGGTGAATGTCATCACCAATGCCAAGAACGCCATGGCCGAGTATCCAGCGAATTCACATTGCCTCACGGTTCGAATCCTCTTGCCTACCGACCGTACAGGATCTGTGCGGTTGGAGGTGAACGATACTGGTGGCGGCATCAAAGCTGAAAATCTCCCACGCTTGTTTGCTCAGGGTTTTACGACGAGAAAGGCCGGACATGGCCTTGGTCTGCACAGCGCCGCCATCTCCGCCAAGAATCTTGGCGGGTCCTTGCAAGCCCGGAGTGAAGGAGAAGGGCGCGGCGCCACCTTCCTGCTCGATCTCCCATTGTCCGTGATGGATGCGGCGGCATGATGAACGATAAGACAACCGACAATCGTCGTATTCTGATCATCGATGACAATGCGTCCATCCATGATGACTTTCGTAAGATATTGGAGCCGCCGAAAGATTCCGGCTCACTGGACCAAGCGCGAGTGGCCTTGTTCGGAGAGGCTCCCAGTCTTCCACCACGAGAGGACTACGAGCTCAACTTCGCGAGCCAGGGGCGAGAAGGGTGTGGTATGGTCCATAGCGCGTATGGGAAGGGCCAGCCCTACGCACTGGCTTTTGTGGATATGCGTATGCCGCCGGGATGGGATGGTCTCGAAACGATCGAGAATCTGTGGTACGTCGATCCTACCCTTGAGATCGTGATCTGCACGGCTTACTCCGATCATCCGTGGGAAGACGTGAGTCGACGAGTTGGAAACACCGATAAGCTCCTTATCCTGATGAAACCCTTCAACAGTATCGAAGTCGTTCAACTCGCGCGTTCGCTCACGAAGAAATGGAACCTTGCCTGTTCAGTCAAGCAGCAGATTCAACGTCTCGAGTCCTCAGCGCATCAGCGAGCGGTAGAGTGGCGTGAAGCGAACGACCGGATTCAAGAACGCATTGCCATGAGAATGACTGAAATCGAGAAGGATGCGCCTCAGGGCGATGCGGCGGAAGCGTTCCGAGAGAAAGAAGAGTTTTTGGCAATCATGAGCTACGAAATCCTGACGCCTGTGAATGAATTGGCCAGCACAGTGGGTCTGGTGCTCGATGGCCCGCTCAATCCGGCGCAGCGAGCGCATGCGACGACCATACAGAGATGTGCGCAAGATATCCTGGCCCTCCACCACGACATGCACGAGTTCATGGCTGGCTCAAGACAAGACATGCAGGTTCGAGGTTATCAATGATGACGGCTCGCCCACCAACATGGATAGAAAGAACGATATGACGAGTGACGCAAATAGTCAAAACCGTCGGGTGTTGGTGATCGACGACAACCAGGCGATTCATCAAGATTTCCGGAAAATCCTTCAGACAAAAGCCGAGAACGAAGGGTTCGATCAAGCACGGGCGGCGTTGTTCGGTGATCATCCGCTCTCGGAGGCGCTCGAGCGGTTCGACCTGGACTGCGCCGATCAGGGGTAAGCCGCTCTCGTGATGGTGCAAATGGCGCGGAATGAAGGCCGCCCTTATGCGGTGGCGTTTGTTGACATGAGGATGCCGCCTGGGTGGGACGGTCTGGAAACCATCGAACACCTCTGGGAAGTGGATCCAGAGCTTCAGGTGGTCATCTGCTCGGCCTATTCGGATCATTCTTGGGAAGATATCGTTCGTCGGCTGGGGCATGACGATCGCCTGCTGATTCTGCAAAAACCATTTTCCAGCATCGAGGTGTCGCAAGCGGCTACCTCATTGACAAGAAAATGGAATCTTGGGCGACAGGCGAGAGAGAGTTTGGAGGCTGCCCAGGCGGCCAGTCTGGCGAAATCGCAATTCTTTGTCCAATATGAGCCATGAAATCAGGACCCCAATGAACGGCATCCTTGGTATGAGCGAACTGCTGTTACAGACGCCACTGAGCGACAAACAGCGAAAATTTGCCGAAATCGTTCACCGTTCCGGAACGGCGTTGCTCGACATCCTCAATGACCTTCTTGATTATTCGCAGATCGAGTCAGGCAGGCTGGATCTCCGGAACACTCCGTTCGATCTTCGTCAGGTCGTAGAAGATTCAATCAAAGGGTTTTCTAGCCCGGTAGCGAGCAAGGGATTGGGGCTGGAGTGTATTCTGCCAGATTCCCTCTCGGCTCGCTTTGAGGGAAATCCTGCTCGTATTGGGCAGATCGTGACGAATCTCATAGGGAATGCGGTGAAGTTCACTGAGCATGGGAAAATCGTCGTACAGGTGACCTTCGTGGAGAGTTCGGCGGGCACACGACCCTTCGTCTCGATGTGAAGGATACCGGGATTGGCATTGCGCCTGAGACGCAGGCTGATGGTTCGATGACAAGAAAATATGGTGGTACCGGGCTAGGGCTCGCTATCGACAAACGACTGGCCGAGATGATGGGTGGGGCAGTGGGCGTCGAAAGCAAGGTTGGGCAGGGGTCGAACTTTTGGTGCACGATTCGGCTCAAGACCTCCGTGGGCGTCTCATATGAGAAACCGTCACTGCTTTCGTCGATGTGAGAACATGCGAACTCACCATGCTGAAAGCAATTGGGCTGTCTTTAGTGCCGGAAGCGGTTGTCAGAACCATCCCAGCGAAGGCTCCGTAGACCTCACTGACGTGAGCTTATCCATCGGCGCAGAGAGAAGGACTCCATGACCACTGATGCCAAGAATCTGAACCTCCGGGTTTTGGTGATCGACGACAACCCTGACATCCACGAGGACTTTCGTAAAATCCTTCACGCGAAAGTTGAGGAGGAGAGTTTCACTGAGGCGAGGTCGGCGTTGTTCGGCGATCCGCCGCTCTCGGAGGCACTCGAACCGTTCGAACTGGACTGCGCCGATCAGGGGCAGGCTGGTCTCATCAAGGTGCAGTCGGCACGGAGTGAAGGACGCCCGTATGCGGTAGCGTTTGTCGATATGAGAATGCCACCCGGATGGGACGGCTTGGAAACGATCGAACACCTCTGGAAAGAGGATCCAGAACTTCAGGTGGTCATCTGTTCGGCATACTCCGACCAGCCGTGGGACGAAGTCACGAAACGTATCGGCCGAAACGACAAGTTGCTGATTCTTCAGAAGCCGTTCAACAGCATCGAAGTGTCTCAGCTCGCCACAGCGCTCTGTCGAAAGTGGGCCCTTGCACATGAGGTGGCAGGACAACTGGAGGAATTGAATAGACAGGTCGACAAGCGAACGGCAGAACTCCAGGGGGCGAACGAGCAACTGACACAGTTCAACGCGGACTTGGTGAAAACTGTGACGGATCTTGAGGTGGCTCAAGCGGAAATCTTGCTGAAAAATGACGAGCTGGAGCGCCTCGCCTCTCGAGATCCGCTCACCGGCTGCCTCAACCGGCGCGCCTTTTTCGCGCAGTTTGAAGCCGCGTTGACCGAGAGTCGCGAACATGACATTGAACTGAGTTGTGTGATGGTAGACATCGACAATTTTAAACGGATTAACGACAAGTTTGGACATGCAGTGGGGGACCAAGCTATCCAAGCAGTCGCCAATTGCCTGAGTGCTGGGCTTCGATTGATGGACACCATTGGCCGCTATGGTGGAGAAGAATTCTGTTTGATGATTCCACGTACGAAGTTGGCGGAAGCTGCTGCGCTGGCGGAACGTCTCCGACTTCGCGTCGCAACAGAGGCCGGGGTAAGAATGCGAATGGCATCCCGCTTAGTGATCACAGTGAGTTGCGGTGTTTCATCCACGATGCTTGGCGCGCGGGCGCCTTTGCAGTTGATCGATCAATCGGACAAGGCACTCTACGCGGCTAAGGAAGGTGGACGGAACTGTGTCATGGTTGTTGATCCGATTATCGGGGTGAACCCTTCCGATCAGCTTGAGCCACAGGTCAGACGGATTACTCCAAAGTCCTTGAGCCCACAGGGTTCTCGGTAATGGCGTGTTGCCTTCTGGCGATGTGAGCCAGCGAGGCTCTGCATGGAAATGAGAAGGAATAGATGACATGAGTCGCATTCTGAGCTGCCCGCGGTGCCAGAAGGCCGGTCCCTTGCGATCTTCCCCGCAATCGCCACGCGAGCATTTCGCCTCCTTCCTCTTCGTGGCGCCGTTCCTTTGTCCGTCGTGCAGTCATCGTTTTCTCGCGTCCCATCTTTGGCTGGACCATTCCACGCATCCTCTCGATCGCCGTGAACACCTCAGGATTCCTGTACGACTCTATCTCTCATTTTCCGGGGGCAAGGTTCGAGGTGAGGGAACGGTGCTCGATCTCTCGATGGGCGGCTGTATCATCAGGAGTGAGACGCAGGTCCACAAGAACGACATCTTCTATTTGCAATTGTCGCTTGATGAAGGGGAACCCCCTCTTGAATTGGCCGCGATGGTTCATTCTGTGAGTGCTCGCGGCATCGCCTTCAAGTTCCTTCGAGCCGCTCAAGAAAATAAGCGCCTGCTTGCGTTCGTCCAATCCCAGACTCCGGATCAGCCCGACAAGTCCCCACGCAACGCTGGTATCGCCGCCTGAATAGGCCGGCGAACCTCTTGCCCGCCATACCATCGTCAACCGGATAGAGTTCGCCGTGATTCGCAGGATGCTCAAAAAGGCCGTCCAGCAAGGCCGCAGCGAGTGATTAAAGATGATCTTTCCAAACTTGCTCGTGTATGGCGCTCCCAAGATGGTCCGGATGAGCCCCTGACTGCACGCGTCCAACGAGGATCTCCGACTTCATATACATCTCTCAAAGGGAGTGGCCAAGG
>JBDTSF010000241.1:0-9290 GCA_039931295.1 Nitrospirota bacterium
GTTCTCAACATCCGTGAAGCGTATCTCGTGAAGCGTCGTTCGTTCCGGACTCGGACGTTTCACGCTTCAGGTTTCACGAACGACGAGGATGGCCTTTTTGAGCATCCTGGAAGAGACATTCTCCTCTATGTCTCACGCACGGACCATCGAAGTTCTCGCGTGTCAGCTAGATTCTCCGCATCCTGCTAGAGAGGGAGCAGTTTCAGATCGAGTGCTCGTTCGATGAGCCAGGCGCAGGCGAGAGCGGCGATGCCGAGTGAACCGCTGACCAGCACCAGCCGCTGATAGGTCCAGGACTTTCTCAAGCCGTAGGCTAACGGCAGGAACGTTGCGACGATCGCGAGTTGTCCCACCTCAACCCCTACATTGAAACTCACCAAGCTCAGTGCCAGAGACCCTTTCGGTAGACCAAGGTCGCTGAGCACGCTCGCAAAACCGAAACCGTGAATAAGGCCGAAGAGAAAGGCGACTAACTGACGGCGTTGGACAAGGGCCGGATAGAGATTGGAGATGCCCGCGAAGACGACTGATGCAGCGATAGCGGATTCAACCAGTCGTGACGGAAGCGCGATCAAATCTAGGGTAGCAAGACAGAGGGTGATCGAGTGGGCAATCGTAAAGGCCGTGACGATTGCGAGGACTTCCCAGAACGCTGACAAGAAGTCCGGGGTCGGCTCCCACCGACCTGCCACCCTCCGCAAGACGGCAGGCAACAGTAACGCGAGCAGGAACAACACATGGTCGTAGCCCAGCCAGATGTGCCAGATACCTTCGTGCACATATTGTCGAGCCTGAGGCCATATCGAGGTTTCTCCGATTGTGAACTGGTGAATCGGCGATTCTTGGCTGAAGATGGCGGTCGTCGTTTCTTGCCCATGAGTCAGACGGAGCAGTCCCTTATGTTGCGCGTCCAGATCGAACAGCAGCCGATAGTCGGCCTGAAGCGTCTCGATGGCGCTCGGACAGGTCATCGTAAAGAGCAGGATGGCGTAGGCGCCGTCTGTGTGGTGATCGATCAGCTGGCGAGGCGCTTGCGCGAGGCAGGGTGTTTCGCCTGATGTGACTGTGAGGCGTGAGAGCGCGTAGGCGGCAATCTCGTCGTGTCTGGACCGAACTTCTCCCCATGTGATCGAGCCGTCCCCGTCGGCATCCAATCCTATCGCATCGTCCAGGTCTCGCAAGGCAATATCCCAGCGGCCTTCAATCCGATCATGCTGAACGATGAGCGAGAGTAGACTGTCGCTGGGCTTGTGTGCCCAGGCGGGAGCGCTCAGAAGAAGCAGTGCAATGGCAAAAATGAGAGGCATCAGGATTGTTCCTTCGGAAACTGAGCAACCAGTTGTTGGAGTGTCCTATCTTCCACACGATTGGTGTTGAGCCAATCGATGACCGGTCTCGCTGCGTTCCAGCTGCCTACTGCTAGTGCACTTTCGAGTAGAAGCCGCGCGTCCCAAGGTTCTTTTTGGATCTCCCAATTGGTCTGAGCGAGGGTGAGTGCCGCCTGCGGATCGTGCAGCAGCGCGAGGGTGAAGCGCGCCTCCTCTCGCACATGCACGCGAGTGCCTCGTTCTCGACCGGCGGCAAAGCGGGCTGCGAGTTCGGCGGTATGGTTCTTGGACGCGGGGAGATGAAGCGCCTGCTCAGCCAGCGTCAGGCGTAAGAGCAATCCGTCGGCTCTAATCTCATGCTGCAAGAGTGTGACAACCTCTTGTGTGCGCCCTTGATCGAGAAGAAAATCGGCATAGGCGCCTAAGAGGTAGTGATCCTTCACGCCGAGGCTTCGTGCATCGAGGAAATGTTTCTCTGCAGCGTTCGCGTCTCCTGTGCGCGCGGCCATCTCAGCCAGGATAGTCAGAATCCAAAGTCGTTCACGCGCTGAGACCCCTGGACGCTCCAGGCTTGAGGTCAGCATCTGACGGCTCGTGGCTGCTTGGCCGCTCAGGCCGGCAATGTCGCCCAAGCAGGTGAGCGCGACGTGTCGTCCTGCCAAGCGAAGCAGTGGCTGACATGCGCGTCGCGCCTCGTCGTATCGCCCCTGGACCTGATAGATCGATGCTCTCGTGAGCCAGGCCTGGGCGTTTGCGGGTTGCAGGCTCAGGACGGCATCGAGATCGGCGAGAGCGAGACCGAACTCGTGTGCATGTTGACGGATCATGGCGCCCAACAAGAGCGTGGACGATGGGGGTGTCGGGTGATTCAACCAGGGAGCCAAGACCGCTTGCGCTTGGCCGAGAAACCGTGGATCTCCTTCCGATCGTGACTGCTCGATGAGCTTAGTCGCAAGAGAGACGGCCACATCCATGTTCTGCGGGTCACGCAACAGGCTTGTACGCAAGGCTCTGATCTCCCTCGCGACGGGATCGGTGGCTTTGACGCTGAGGTGTTCGAGGACTTGCGTGTCCTGCTGAGGGAGGAAGGGTTCGCCGGATGTCATCGAAGGGGCGCTCAGTGCGAACCATCCTGTTGTAATCATCCAGCTCAGTGTTCGTATTCCATTCATGGCATCCTTTTAGTCATGCGAATAGGTAATGGGAATGCGCATCACGATTTGTTGACGATCCAGGGTATGACCAAGCGGCATAGGGAACGCACGTTGCACTAGCGTCATGGCTTCTTGATCGATCCGATTCAATCCAGAGCTCTTCACCACTTCGGCCTCCAGTAACTCTCCGGTATTGGACACGACAGCTTTGACCAGAACTTTGAGCCGGCTTGCATTGTCAAGGGATGGCCGCGACAACCGCTTCAGTTCTTCCAGTCGATGAGACACAGCACGTTGCAGCCAGCTGTAATCTGCTTGTGGCGAAGAGGGTTGATCGGAGACTACAGCTGGAGTAGGCGAGGAGGAAGCAGGCGGTGCATCCATAGACTGCGTTGGAGCCATCGCCGTATCGGTTGCTGATGTTGGGGGAGCCGGTATTTCCTGCTCGACTGGAGCCTCGGTTTGTGCAGACGGCTTATTGCTGACGGGTGATGCGGTTATGTGTGTGTTGGGCTGTTCGCCCGGCAGGGTTTCTTCCGTGGCCGGTGCTGTCTGTGTGGTGGAGGGTGTCGGTGGTGCAACCAACTGAGACCTCGTGTTGCTGGATTCTTTTGCGAGGTGAGCCCTGTGTGTCTTGGGCTGCTTGGGAGAGCTGTGTACGCCCGTTGGCGAAGAAATGGAACTGAGGGCTTTGATTTCAGCCGTTCGAAGGGTCTCGTCTGAGAAAGCTGCGTTGGTATCTGGCTCCTTGGGAGTGGGCTGTTGCGACAACTCCGTGAATATCACATTCCATTGAAACGGCTCTGAGTAAGTTGGGGTGGGAAGATGGCGAAAAGCCGGTACGATCCCGCCTAGAAGGACTCCATGAAGGATAAGCGAGAATCCCCATCCTTCCATCCAGCGTCGTTCAACGATTCTTGCCTGCATGTGTGTTCTCTGGATTGTCGTACAAATCGCTCAACTGTAGGGTGCCGCGCTCATGCGCGACACCCCTGATGACTCCTGCTAATTGATTGCCTCTCCTGGATCGATGTGGCGACGGTCCCGTCCGTCGAATGGCGTTGGAAGGAAGGGAAAGGTCGTGGCAATACCGTTGGCGGTCTTGCTTCCGCCCACCGAACCGATATTGAAGTTCACTCCATCTCCCAGATTTGGGGTAGCTGGATTCGTCAAAATACCAGCCACGACCCGCAAAGCGACATCCGTGACATCGTCGTTCGGCCGCCGTCCGTTTGGCCAGCCTGCTTTGTCCGGAGTCGAGTTCCCACTCTGGTCGTGAGCGAGAGGTCCCAGCCGTCTCTGACTGTCTGCTGCTGTTGGAGGCACGTTCAAATCCACTCGCAGAAGGTCAGAGAGGGTTTCGTTGGTCTTGCCCCCACCGCAGACCGGTGGGCCCGGGCTGTATCGGAGCAGCACGTTGACGAGGTCTTCTCTGTTCGTGGTCGGGAAGCCGGTGGCGAACACCGTATTCAGTGCAGTCGCCAGCGCCGAGTTGCAATAGAATGAGACAAACTCGGCCTCGTCTTCGGCATCCGTCGCGTTCCATTTATCTTTCATGTTCGTCGGAATGACCAATTCGTTCACCAACGGATTGCCCATTCGAGCCACTTGGACAAACCGGGATGAATTGTCCCGATCGCCATTTTTCTTGATGACCGTGACCTTGGGGCGGCTGGTCGAGGCGTACGCGCCGATGAGTGTATTGCCTTTCGGCCCCATCAGGTCGCTGATCGGGATTTCCAAGGCAATGGTGTTGACGTTGAAACCGCTGAATGTATCGCGCGCGGCGCTCAATAATAAGGCGTCGTTGGCATCGTCGGACGGAGACAGGATCGGCGACACGTGCAGATTCAGCGTGTCAAACGTCCCCCCGAGGTCGATGTAGAACGTCTCATCCCGCTGTCCGGCAAATACCCGCCCGCCGTTCTTCAAGGGGAAGATTCCCTTGGCCGCCAACTGTTCGTAGTTCGGCGTGGTTCGGGGGCCGACGTTCGACGGCACCGCGAACATCGGGCCGGTTCCCAAGTCTCTGGGTTGTTGGCCAAACCGTACTTCCGATACTGTGTAGCTTTGCCGGACCAGTAATCCCTCGGACCCCGAGCCGGCGAGTGCGGTGATCGGTGGCAGTGCCACATAGGCCAGGGGAAATACATCTCCTGGTTGCCTGATCTCGGTCTTGAAGCGAATTTGATAGGTGATGTTCCCTGCAATGTTGTTCTTGTTGTTATCTATATGGATCTCGTAGAGCACATCGTCGGCGAAATTGAAATAGTTGGGGCCCGATCCCGGCTCCTGACCCGGAATCACATTCATGATCACAATGGCCTTATCTGAATCCTGCCAACTCCTGAATAGATAGAAGTCGGTGATGTCTGCTGCAGGGTCGTTCGCGATCAATGGGGCTTCGCGATGGCTGGCGGCGAAGACCGGCGTACTGATGCACAGCGCCAGTATCGCCAGGGTGAGTAGTCGAATCTGTCTGGACATGGTCGTCTCCTTCTGAACAACGCCGCCTTCGAAAGCGGCATTTGGTTACAGATCTGGTAATGGTGTCGGCGCAGGTTCCGAATTGGCCTGATTCACCAAGCCAACCTCAGCTGCTGTCAGTGCGTCCGATTGTGCGACTCGCTGGTCTTCCTCGACCGCGGCCGTCGGCGGCCCACTGGATACGATAGATGGGTTGTCGCCCCCGCTCCCGCTACAACCGGGCAGTATGCCTACAGCGAGCGCGAGTCCCAGAGCCGATCGTGCAAAGAATTTCATAGATGCCTCCTAGGGAACGATGTGCCTTGCTGCCGCCAATTGTTGTGACTACCTGTCAGTGTATAGAGGCCATTGGTTTCTCGACGATGTCGCCCTTCATCGGACCTAGCGCGCCGAGCAATTCGCTTTTCTCCCGCTCCGGGACCTTGAACTTGTTGAGTGTGGCGACCAGATCGCCGACCAGCGCATCGAAGTCGCTGCTGCTGACGCCCATGCCGGTGTGAGTAGCCTTCATGCTGCGGCCGGTATAGGTGCAGGGGCCGCCCGAGGCCTGGCAAATCTGTTCCACCAACAGCATCTTCAGGCGGGGGATGTCCGTGTTGGCAAACTTGCCGTTGATACGGTTATCAGCGGCGACGCGCCCGACGAAATCATCCACGACAGCCGTGATCGCCGGTTTGCCGCCCAAACGATCGTAGAGCGGCTTCTCTGCCATGGCCGTCGATTTGGACATGGTGGAACCGGGGGTCGATTCCATGGTGTTGCAGCCCGTGACGCTGAGCGCCAATCCACTGATGATGAGATACGAGGCGATTCTAGTCTTCATGGCCCTGCCCTCCTGGTGAATGAAAGATGAATGTTGAATGACGCGCGATCTTGTCGACACCTACCGCGTCTTGATCTTACTTACGAGGCTCGAACGGATTCGGATGTGTCTGTCTGTTGCTGGGCTTTTTTAGTTGGTGCGATGAGGTGGAATTCCGAAGGCGGGCGAAAAAAACATCCAAACGAGAAATCCAATCTTCCCTATCTACTCGTATAAGTCATGGGGGAGGCTTTATGTTGGTGATGCCTCTGTACACGACGCGGCTGGTTCTGCGCGTTTCTCTGCTCGCGAGCACTTAGCCTTCTCCGTCGCCACCATGGGAGGCGTCCACCGCGCCCCAAACTCACCCAACGCATGAATCCATTTCGCCTGTTGGCTTCGTATGATGCCAGGAATCATAGCGTTCTGTTGATCGGATGCCCTAAGAGTGCTATGAATACAAAATTCGTGCTATCACAAGGAGGGTTCCATGAATCAACTTGTCCGGTTCGGCGTCTCGCTAGACCAGCGGCTGCTTGAAGAATTCGATCGCCACATTAAACGACGCCGCTACACAAACCGATCGGAAGCGCTTCGTGACTTGATTCGAGACAATCTGGTTGGACAAGAGTGGGATGAGAACAAGGAGACTGTGGGCACGATCACCTTTGTGTACGACCACCATGTGCGCGATCTGGCCGGAAAATTGACCGACATTCAACATGACTATCAGGGGCAGATCCTCTCCGGCATGCATGTCCATCTCGACCACGACCACTGTCTCGAAGTGCTCGTCGTGAAGGGCAAGGGGTCGGAGATCAAGAAGGTGGCGGATGCATTAGTCAGTGTGAAGGGCGTCAAACACGGCAAATTGACGATGACGACGACGGGTAAATCGCTTCGGTAGTGTGGTCCCTACCTTCTTACCTATCATGATGACGAGACGTCTATCTTCTTGGTCTGCCCTGTGGTTTGCGGTGGTGTGTTTTCTGATGGGAGAGATCGCACAGGCGCATGACCCAGACGTACCGGAACTTGATCTGCCTGAAGTCTCAGTGACCGGCGAACGGCCAATCGCCGCGTCTTCTCAGCAGTTCATCCCGGACAAAGAAATTCTTCTCCAGCCGCAAGGACGTCCCTCTCAAGTATTACGCCTGATTCCCGGGTTCATTGCTGTCGAGCATTCGGGGGGGGCAGGCAAGGCCGATCAATATTTTCTGCGGGGCTTCGATGCGGACCACGGCACCGACGTTGCCTTCTTCACAGACGGGATGCCGATTAATCTCCGCACCCATGCACATGGGCAAGGCTATACCGACCTAAATTTTATGATTCCCGAAACCATAGAGGGAGTCGACGTCTACAAAGGGGCCTATCTTCCTGAGTATGGTGATTTCGCCACGGCCGGCGCTGTCAATTTCAGAACGCGACAGGTGGTGCAAGAGGGAGTCGTTCAGGCGTCTGGCGGGCAGTTCGATACACAGCGACATCTGCTCATGTTCTCTCCTACCAAGGAGAAGGTGCGCACTCTGTTCGCTGCTGAGGGCTATTACACAAACGGCCCGTTTCAGAACGACAATCGCTATCTTCGAACCAATCTCATGGGGAAGATGACGACCAATCTGTCCGGTCGCGATGAACTCAGCCTCACGGCAACCTTTCACAAATCTCAGTGGAATGGATCAGGCGAAATCCCGTTACGTGCGCTGACGGACGGCACGATCGGTCGTTTTGGAGCGATCGACCCCTCGGAAGGAGGCAACACCCTCCGCAGCACCGCCAATATGAACTACCATTACGACACGACATCGGGTGGTCAGTTTTTTGCGAACGCATACGGACAATATTATCGGCTCGACCTGTTCACAAATTTCACGTTCTTCCTCAACGACCCGGTCAACGGCGACGGGATTCAACAATCAGATCGCCGCGTGATGTATGGAGGCGATCTCGGATACAAGCAGCAGGGTAACGTACTGGGTCTGCCGAGCATCGGAACGGTCGGGTTTCAAACCAGAGTCGACAACATCCACGCAAGGCTTGGAACTCACAGGACGAGAGTGCCGATTGGGACCACGGCAGACAGCGATATTCTTGAGGCGTCCTATGCTCCGTTCGTGAAGGCGGAGGTGCAGCCTACGTCATGGATGAGGCTTGTGGGCGGATTACGCGCAGAGACGTTCACGTTCGATGTGCGTAACCGTTGTGCGGCCTGCGCGGACCAACCAGCCGGCCGGACAAGCTCCGGCATCATCCTCCCAAAAATGAACCTCATCCTGGGCCCCTGGGCCAATACCGAAATCTTTGCCAACTACGGCGAGGGCTATCACAGCAACGACGCACGATCGGTCGTCCTGCAGGGGGCCTCATCGCTTGCGCGAGCCAAGAACTATGAAGTAGGGATACGGTCAAAACCGTGGGGGCCGGAGGGCGTAGAGTTGATTGCGACGGTATGGGCATTAGATCTCAAGCAGGAACTCGTGTTCGTCGGCGATGAGGGGACCACCGAGATTCGCGGGGCCAGCCGGCGGCGAGGTGTCGAGGTATCAGCGCGCGGCCAAGTGTGGGGGCCACTGTCGTTCAACGGCAGCGTGACCTATACCAAGGCGGAGTTTCGCAATGGCGATGCGATTCCGTTAGCTCCTGAAGTGACGGCCTATGGAGCCTTGCTCTTGAAATGGCCGGAAGGACTCACGTCGCAATTGCAGGCGACCTATCTGGGGGTCCGCTCACTAAATGAAGATCGAAGCATCAAGGCTCCCTCGTGGATCGATGTCGACCTGACCGAACGGTATCAGTTGCCGATCAAGCTGTCTCACGGTCGGATGGAAGCCTTCCTCTTTGTACAGAACCTGTTCAATACGAAATGGGAACAGGCCACCTTTGCTTTTGCCTCTCGGCTCCGTAACGAATCGGTCCCCGTTACCGACATCCATTTTGTGCCGGGGAGTCCGCGGATGTTTCTGGGCGGCATTGCGTGGTACTTTTAGCGGCCAAACAGGCTGCTGAAAATGGCCACCAGCTTTGTTCTCGGCTCGCCAACATCCTCAATGTACCCCAGAGGGTACACCTGCGGTGTTGGCGTCGCCTGCGGCCTCGCTGGATGACCATTTTGAGCAGCCATAATAAATGAGGTGGAAAATGAGAATACATGACCAGGATAATGATCGAAAGCTAGATCGTGTAACGTTGTTTCTGACCAAGGCGGAGGCTATCGAGTTGCAAGGATGTCTAAAAAATCTCTTAGGAGAGCCAGCCTCACATCATGAGCATCTTTCTGATGAGGGATTCAAGAAAGAGATAACGGTGTGCGTCTATGATGAACAAAGACTCGATGGCTTCAGTGAGAGAGCGAAAAAACTGATCAAAGAAGATTCTTAAAGACCATCGGTTGGCATGTCATGAATAGTTTGCAGGGGGGAAGAATTCTCACGCGTGCCTATTTCAACCGTCCTACGGTTCAGGTGGCGCGGTCGCTTGTGGGTAAATATCTCATCCGTTGCATCGATGGCAGAGAGA
>JBDTSF010000242.1:0-4520 GCA_039931295.1 Nitrospirota bacterium
CGACATCAAACTCCTTGACCAGTCCGAGCGTGACCATCAGGGCGGTGCCGTGGAATGAGCAGAGTTTGGTGGGGCCCCTGGCTCTCTCCGACGAAGATCGGGGAACGAGACCCTAGATGATCTGTAGCTCTCAACGCTGCGGCAAGTTCGTCAGAGCCTGCTCGATCACGGGAACGAGGCCCTCTATTGGGGGTCGGACTCGCGTCTGACACCTGCCGGAACCGAAGGGATATAGTTGGGATCGGAAGAATCCTCCCAGACCGCATCATGCACCGGGCTTGTACCCCAGCCTCGCACGTAGAGGAGCGATAGCACCGGCTCGGTCACCAATCGCTGCGTACCCGTGACTCGTCCGACCACCGTCATACGCGCCCAATGCCGATACTCGCGAGGGAATTGCTGCTTGGGCATCATCACCCAATAGTGACCGGCTTCGGAACCTCCACTGTCTACAGGACGATGGGGAATATAATCCTGGTCCAACGGTCGGTTCATCACACGCAACCAGAGGTACGACCCATTCTCTTCATCGCCGACAATCGTACCTCCCAACAGCACCACCTTTCCGCGATAGCTCTCCGGATGGGTGCTCAGCGCGGTCAGCGTCGCGCCAGGCTCGGCCATCTGCACATATTGGCGCGGGACTGCGGCGCATCCTACCAGGACAACAATCAGGCTGATGGCCAGTGCAACACGCGCAGACCAGCGTTGGAGCAGGGCGCACAACGCCCAGGGGTGAGGCCCTTGGCTACGGAATGTGCCCGCTACAATGTCTGACATCCTGCGTCTCTCGCGTGTCACTAATGATCTTTCGAGCGCCTTGCTAGTGTGGCATACGCGCATCCTGCCTTCCAGCCCTGAATTGTGGATCACCTCACCACCGTGCCGAACGGTGTCGTGGACAAACCCGATGTGGGAAGGGTGGACGCAAATGGTCGGATGGCCCCACATTCACACTTCTGAATCAAGTCCGGGAAGAATCTGACAGGCGGCGTGCCGGGGGATGTGGCCAGACCAGGTCACGGCGCAAATCTGTCTCCGCCGGTCCGAGCCCTTCACCACGTCGACCTATGTTCGAACCCGTAGCTGAGCCCGAAGATGAGTGCCGAATCCACCGATTTTGCCCAGGCGACGGTTCCGTATTAATCCGCACGTCGTATTCAAAATTCAACGCAATGCCTGTTCCGGAACGACCTGTTGGGCAGACTTTGTCAACTTGTTTGCACTGATGCCTTCCATACCCAATTCCTATCAGGAGCTGCTCTTATCCTTCCGCTCTTTACCCTCCGGCACGCCCCCTGCGTTTTATTAGGGTATTTCTTCTCTGCCCTCCTTGCGCAATTTCTCCCGCTCGGTCTGGAAGGGCCTGGGCTGCACCCTGAGCGCATTGACGACATGTTTAACCCCTTCAACAGATTGGACTGCCTTCACCGCAGCCTCTACCTGGATCGGCTGCTCCACTGAACCGGACAGTGTGGCCACGGAATTTTTCACCTGAACTCGCAACGTCTGCGTCTGTCCTCGCAGTGCATCGACATCCCGCAAGGTGCTCCACACGGCTTTCCGAAGACGAAGGTCATTCGAGACGGGCTGAGCGACAAGGATACTGTTGGTCAACCTCCTCACCCCAGGAACGGTGGTGGCGATCAAGCTGGCCAGTCCCTTCTGGTCCTCCGTCTCGACTTCACCGTAGAGCGTAACCTCTCCGTGCTGGACGTCAACATCCAGCATTTCCCACTCAATACGGCCATCCGTTCGGAGCTGTTCCTCGACCTTGTATTTGACCTGTTCATCGGTCTGGGTTTGCTCAGAGATCAGTTGCACGATCGGGCGAGTACTCATGGGGCCTTCACCTGCCAGGGCCATGGTTCCGGCTCCGGGCATGCACACAGACATCATCCCTGCCAGCAATACGGTCAGAATACTTGGGGCTCTGTTCATGGTGACCCTCCAAAATGAAATCATTAGCATGCAATTGCTTCCTGGCCTCAAACTTTTGCTGATAGGAATACCGCGGCGCCGTGCCGGTTGATCAGAATCAGAACGCGGTCCCCTTTTCTGACAACAGACGCTACCTTCTCAAAATCTGTGACTGACCTCACCAGTTGCCTGTTGATCTCCGTGATCACGTCGCCCGGAACCAGGCCGGCTTTCTCTGCACCACTCTCCGGTTCGATGCTCGTAACCACGACACCCTGCATGTTGCTTTTAACACCTAACTCTTTCGCTGTGTCCTGGTCAAGATCCTGGATAGCAACCCCGGCGAAGGCATGCTCGGTGTCACCGATCTCGGCCTTCGCAATCTTGGAGCTTCCCTGCTGTTCTCGAATGGTCACCGTGAGATTCTTCTCATGCCCGTCACGAATTACGGTCACCGTTACGTTGGTTCCTACCGCCGTTCGCGTAACAAGTCGCTGTAAGCCCACTGCATCCTCAACAGGCGATTTCTGATACGCGGTGATGATGTCGCCTTGCTTGAGTCCCGCTCGGCCTGCCGGGCTATCTTCTTTCACGTCACTGACTAACGCGCCTTTGGTGTTGGTGAGACCGAACGATTTGGCTAGGTCTTGCGTGAGATCCTGAATCCCGACGCCAAGGTACCCGCGGACGACCTTTCCATCTTTGACGAGGCTTTCATAGATGGGCTTGCTCATGCTGGTTGGAACGGCAAACCCCACACCCTGGTAGCCGCCGGTTTGTGAGAAGATGGCCGTGTTGATCCCGACCAATTCTCCTCTCGTATTGACCAGGGCCCCGCCGGAGTTTCCAGGATTGATGGCGGCATCAGTTTGGATGAAGTCCTCATACTGTGTGATGCCCATGCGCCCACGACCCAACGCGCTCACGATACCAAGGGTCACGGTTGAGTTCAAACCGAAGGGGTTTCCCACGGCCAAGACATATTCACCCACTTGCAACGTCGAGGCATCGCCCCAGGCCACCATCGGCAGGTTCTGGCCATCGATTTTTACCACAGCGAGATCGGTCTTAGGATCTGCTCCGACGATTTTGCCTTTGAATTCCCGCTTATCCGGCAGGGTGACGGTGACCTCGTGCGCGCTGTCGATCACATGATTATTCGTCAGAATATATCCATCCGATGAGACAATGACTCCGGACCCCTGCCCCCCGCCCCGATGGCCGTGCGGTTTACTGGGGCCTTCGGGGCCCCGAAATCCACGAGGGCCGAACGGCGTCACCGGACCGCCAAAGAATTCTTCCATCCGTTCACGCAGCTCATCCGGCCTTGAGCGCCCATCCGATACCTTTCCGACGGTGACTGTCGTGATGTTGACGACCGCTGGCGTTACGGCTTTGGCCACGTCTGCAAACCCGTTTGGCGTCGCTGCCACTGGAATCGTGATCGTGGGAGAAGGACTGGAGGCATGGGAAGCGGTGAGGAATTGTCCGCCCCATACAATTAAGGCACCTAATAAAGCGACGCCGATCGTCGCAGGAATGGTCCGATGAACGAGCTGTTTCATCCTGTCCTCCTTAACACTGGTTAAAAAATGGTCGACGTAAAGTTTTCTAGCTAATGCTACCGGTAGCCTAACAACAGGTAATGAGAGGAGGGTTAGAAAGGGATTAAAAGGTCCTAAGCTGAATGTCGCGCAGTGGGGCAGCGTGACGGTCAACGAGACACTATAAGGGGAGTGATGCACAGCACGACTCACCACGCGAGTGTCGACCGAACAAGATCTGAAGAATTGGCCTGCGCGGCGATGCGAACCTCGCAGAGATCACATGAATGTCTCCCGTAATTCGCGAAAACTCTGACCTGCAGAGCACGCTATCCAGTAATCAACAAAGATGCCAGCTGTGCGATCCTTCGGCGCACGATGGGCCTGACCAGATTGTAGTCCTGCTGTCAGCGCCATTATTTCGCTCGCACATCCTCGAGCGTGAAGCACACCTCAACGTTCAGACACGCATCCCGTAATCGCCCATTGATACGCTCGATAACACCAGGTTCGACCGGTTTTTTGGCCGAATACAATCCAGCTGAATCCCATGACGATAGGCCCAGGCGTCCCTGACGTGACTGACGAATTCGCTGCCATCGCACATGCGGAAGCACGGCGATACGCAGGGCAGTGCATCTTGAGTCCCAGACGGGAAGCCACCGGCACGTCTCACCGACCAGCTAGTCTACTTTCTGCATCAATGCGGATATGAACGGCGCCTAACTTCCTCTACTGGCCGTGGCCAGGACACATGCTTGAACTCTCGCCGGATCTGCCAATCCTGAATGGGTTTCAGGCCGATCACGCCTTCCCCCAGGCCTTCAACTTCATACCGATAAATTTCCGCGATCGCCGATCAGGGCGAAATGGTCGGCTGCGTGTTCTTGGGCAAAGTGAGTATCCGGAGACGGTTGGGAATCTCTTGGCGATCGCGGAAATAATCCGTTTCAAAGTCGAAATAGATTTTGCTATCGCTCAGCTCAAAGATGGAGCGGGACCGGATATCTGTCAGTCCTGGTATCCTCTGCAGTGCAAGCTCGAGCGGAAGGGCGG
>JBDTSF010000243.1:0-2252 GCA_039931295.1 Nitrospirota bacterium
ATGACGATCAGTCTGACGAACGTGAACCAGACGCCAGCTTGGTTGGTGGGTGGTAGCGTATCATTGCAAAAAACGACAATCCAGACAGAAGACAGACTTCTGCAGTCAGACGGGTCACGGTCCCTAAGCGCAGAAATCGTTGAGTCGAAGACTGCGGCCTACTCTGCGTACTCTCAGGAGGAAATAGGGAATGGGATACCTCAGAACGGTACCAGGTCCGATATCTCCAAAGAGCCGCCTCCCTTTTCACCTGCGCAGATTATCGCTGTCACGCGGTTCCTGAACGAGATGGCATCCTCTGAGGGAGCGGCTCCAATCCATGAAATGCTGGACCGCCATTTCGACGAGGTAAAACAGCTGTTGCAGACCGCGGAGAACGAAGCGCTTTCCGATCCCGGGATTCTTAGAAACCAACCGGACCATTTGCCGACGGTCTTGTCGGCTTGGTTGATAGCCAATGGCGTCAATCTCGTTCCGACTCGGAAGCCGCTCGTACGCGCTCGTCAGTTGGAAGGCGAAAAGCCGGCTTCGCTAGAAAATGATGGGCGACAAAGTTTCTAACGGGGTGGCCCTGCCCGATGATTGAGGAAGCAGCCTGATTGCGGCATGCTCGGCACCCAGGGGATCGTATCTCAAAAGACCGTTGTTCGTGAAGGGCGTCTCGCAACCTAAGAAGTTTTGTTTGAAATCAGGTCGGCAAGTATCGAAGTGCCTTTTACCTCATGGGAGGCCCTACCGGATCGTGCGCTGCTCGCCGTCAAATGGCGCAAAGAAGGGGATCGCGCGTTCTGGCATTGGGTGGTGTTTTGGCGCGGGCCTCGCGGGCCTGTCGTGCTCGATTCGAAATGCGCACTTCGCCGACATGTACGGACCGAGTTTTGTCGTATGAAGCCGAAAGGGTTCATTACTATAGAAGGATGCTGAAAAACTCCGCCAGCCGCGTTCTCGCATCGTTCAGATCCTCAACGTACCGAACTGAGGATGTTTCGGCCCAAGACCCCGTCGCCTCACAACTCGGCGGTGCGCACAAACATGGTCCAGCCCCTGGCCTCTCTTCGTGCCTGTTCTAGCATCTGCCATATGAAATAAATGTAGCAGATGGTTGACGCATAGTACTCGAAGCGCTGTATTTCGCGGTCCCGCCCATGATCGCCCCTGCCAACTGCATCCTTTTCAGAATTTCTCCGTCTATAGAAGTGAGGGGAGGCATGGTGCCTTCCCATTTCCTTGAAAGGAGAATCCCATGAGACCTCATATCTCTCTCGATGTGCGTAATGTGCCCGCTTCGGTTGAGTTCTATCAGAAGGTCTTCGCGGTGGCGCCGCAGAAGCAGACGGCGGATTATGCGAAGTTCGACCTGCATGAACCTTCGGTGAATTTCTCGCTGGTGGCTTCCACCGGGAAGGTCAGCTCAGTGGACCACTTGGGCATTGAGGTCGACTCAATCGATGATATCGCGGCTTGGAAAGTCCGGTTACAAGAGCAAGGTATTCTTGAGAAGGTAGAGGAGAATATTGCCTGTTGTTTTGCACGGCAGGATAAACTCTGGTTCTCCGACCCGGATGGTAACGCATGGGAAATCTTCACGGTCCATGAACAGTTGGCTGTCTCAGGAACGCTGAAGAGTACGGGGTGCTGTGTGCCGAAGAACAGTGGTGCGTCCGAGGCAGCCGTTTGCACCGCGTGAGCGAAAAGCAGTAGCGTATGGACTCAAACGATGGAGGTACTGACATGGAAGCTGAGGTACAGGAGATTTGGCAACATATCCATACCGGCCTCCGTTCGTTCATCGCGAAACGTGTCGTCAACGAGGCTGAGGCCGACGACATTGCACAGGAAGTCTGGCTCAAGATGCAGCGAGGGCTCGATGGGTTACAAGATCGGAGCCGGCTGATCTCATGGATCTACCAGATTGCGCGTCACGCGATCATCGATCATTACCGTGCGCCAGATCGCCGGAGAGAAATGCCTGCCGGTCTCGCGGCGGACCTGGAAGTCTATCAATCGTCGTCCAGCAGGCAGAAGGCCTCTGAAGACTCCGGCCAGCTCCGCACGGAGTTGGCCGGCTGCCTCCGTCCCATGATCGAACGATTGTCCGAAGAGTACCGGCAGGCGGTGGTGCTGGTCGATTTTGAAGGGCTCACTCAGCAGGAGGCCGCGACACAGCTAGGGCTCTCGCTCTCCGGGATGAAATCTCGCGTGCAACGGGGACGTCGCCAATTGAAGGTAATGTTAGAAGCCTGTTGTACGAT
>JBDTSF010000244.1:0-1646 GCA_039931295.1 Nitrospirota bacterium
TGAAACGCCATTCGCAATTTCTTCAGAGTCTCCTCTTTCTGTTTGATCTGGCCCTGATCTCTGCCTGCTGGATTGCATCCTACTACGTTCGTTTCGTGGGCGGATGGGGGCCGGTTGAGATGGGTGCTCCACCTCTGGAAGTGTATATCTATTTACTTGTGCCAATTCTGTTCGTCTGGGGAGTATCCTTTCGGGCATTTGATTTGTATCGGCCTCGACGGATGGGTTCCCATCTGGCCGAGGTGTTCGATATTGCTATAGCCAATTCCTTGTCGGTGTTGATTCTCATCGGGTTGACGTTCTTCGTGCGCCAGTTCGAATATTCGCGGCTTGTGTTTCTGTATTTCTGGGTGTTGAATCTTGTGGCACTCGGCTTTTCGAGGATGGTTTTTCGCGAAGGTTTGAGGTTTTTCAGAAAACAGGGTTACAACCAGAGGCATTGTCTCATCATTGGGGCGGACAAACTCGGACAGCGAATCGCCCATTCACTGTCGCTTCACCCGGAGTTCGGCCTCAAGGTCCATGGCTATTTGACCCAACAGCCGAAAAAAATGGGGCAAACCTTTGAAGGGGTCCCGGTTATCGGTCTGTACGGAGATCTGGGAAAATATGCGCCAGCGTTAGACATCATCTTTCTATGTTTGCCCCTGGAGGACCAGCCGGTAGCGGAAAAGATGCTGGGGTATCTTGCGACAACGACTGCCGAAGTGAAAGTCGTCCCGTCGATCTATGAGTTTATTACCCTCCGTGCCGAAGCCGAGATGTTTGAGGGGTTGCCGATTATCACGCTGCAAGGCTCTCCCCTGTATGGGTGGAACACGATCCTTAAGCGTAGCAGTGATGTCATCGGTAGCGTGATCGCACTGTTCCTTACACTGCCTGTGCAAGGGATTATTGCATTGCTGATTAAACTGACTTCTCCGGGTCCGGTTTTCTTTAAGCAGGAGCGCATGGGGTTAGATGGAAAACTCTTCATGATGCTCAAGTTTCGTACGATGCAGGTCGATCAGCCTGGCGACACGGTGTTGTTGACTCCAATGAATGATCCTCGGGTGACTCCGATCGGCAAGTTTTTGCGCCGAATGAGTCTCGATGAACTGCCTCAGTTTTGGAATGTGCTGAAAGGCGATATGAGTGTGGTGGGGCCACGACCGGAACGGTCCTGGGTGGTCGAGGAAGTCCGGAAACAGATTCCCCTGTATATGCTCAAGCATAAGATGAAAGCCGGGATTACAGGCTGGGCGCAAGTCTGTGGTTGGCGTGGCGACACCTCGCTGGAAAAGCGAATTGAGTTCGACCTCTATTACATTGAGCATTGGTCCATCTGGCTCGATCTGAAGATTATGTGGCTGACGATATGGCAAGGGTTTGTCCACAAGCATGCCTATTGACCGTGTACTGTTCGAGAGAGGCCCTCGCTCATCGGTTGCGCAGTGATTGATTACTGCCTTTTCTTGTGTTTGTAGCGTGTGGTTGTTAAGATCGCCTCACTGTCAAGCGATCTCCTTCATGGCATCCAGACGAACATCTCCACGAAGACACCGCCCACTTTCTGCCGCGGCACCACTCTCTGTGCTCCGTGGGATCAAGCTGTTTGCCACCGATGTTGACGGTGTGCTGACGGACGGGGGAATGTACTATGCCGA
>JBDTSF010000245.1:0-4482 GCA_039931295.1 Nitrospirota bacterium
CCAGACCTCCTCAGTTCCCGCAATGCGGTAGCGGATCTCCTGTGCAACGAGGGAGAGGTCAGTCAATCGTCCAGGAGGCCAAGTCTTGCGCTGTTCCATGGCAACCTTCGTCACTGTAGATTCGACTTCGACGCGGCCATTAAACTGCGCGATAAGAGTCCCCGCCCGGTTGCCATCACTTTGATCGACAGACGCGGACTCGTTTGACTTGTCCATCAGAAATTCATAGTTAATCACCGTCCCCGACGGGATCCGCAGCGTATTGGTAAACATGGTGCCCGTGCGAACCATAGGGGTATACATCATTCCGTTTTTTAGCACTGTTCCCGGGGGCCGCGCAGCATCCGGAATCGCTTGCCACCCATCAATACCCCATAGGAGCCAGACATCCCCGGGTTTCACCGAACGATAACTGAGCTCTTGCGCCACAAACGGGATCTCGGAGGTTGTGCCAGCAAGCCAGGCTTTGCGCTGCTCTTTCGTGACTGGAGTCACCGTGGAATCGACTTCGATCAGACCATCTTCGCTCTTGGTTAAGTACGATTTACCAACTGCATCATCTCTGACATGGACAGGGGTACCCGTGTCCATCTTGGCGATAAGGAACCTATAATTAAGTCTAATTCCTGATGGAACACGCACTAGGGTTACAAAGGTGTCGTTCTTCCTGACCATGCGGGTATGCATGAGTCCATCGTCCTCGATCACCGTTCCGTGGGGATAAGCCGCGTCAGGGATCGTTTGCCACTCCTCGAGGCCCCACACGAGCCAGACCTCGCCGGCCCCCGGGGCGTGATAAAGAATCTCCTGCGTCACGAGCGGGAGGGCGGCTGCCCCACCAGCAAGCCAAGCTTTATGCAGCTCGGCTGTAACCGTCAACGCCACAGTAAACCCTGATTCAATCTCGATCCGGCCATCGAATTTAACATCCTTAGTGAACGGGCGGTACCCGTCGTCGAGGTCACTCCGCCAAATGTTGGTGCTCCCCGCTCCCTTCGGCATGCTTATCATAAAGCTATAATCGAGTCGTGTACCGGGTGGAACCCGCACTGTGGTGATGAAGGTTTCACCCTTGCGGACCAGGCGGGTGCGCATGACCTTCCTGTCATCCAGATACGTTTCCGGGGGACGAGTCGCCTCAGGAACCGCGTGCCAGCCGTTGATGCCCCATACCAGGTATACCTCGTCCGCCCCGGGGGCGTGGTAACGAAGTTCTTGCGTAAGGAGGGCTGCCTGAGAATTGGCGTTTGACGACTGCGCCCAGACCAACTGTAACTGTTCCGGACACAGGCAGAAAAGCACAGCCAGCCAAAGTCTGAATATTAGAACCGAAATGACGTCATAACGCCCGGGCTGGGTCTGATGACAAATGGATGTTCTCATGTGCCATTGCTACCAATAGATTGTCGTCGTGTCTGAATGCATCGTGCACCATGGATCATTTGGAAACCGACACCGAATACATGTTCTGCTATCTATCGCAACCAGTACCTATCAAAAATTAAGCTTCGCAATGAAGTCGTGAAAACGATCGGAGCCGGTCACCTCGATACGAGGAAGGTCAAGAAGAGGATTTTCAAAGGTATCGAAACCCGGCCGACTGGACAATCCAAAGATATAGCCACAGGCTCCGATGAGATGCTGCACGACTCGATCAGTGTCACCATACGGATACCCAAAGGCCTGGATCGACCCCCCCAGCCCACGTTCAAGCATTACCCGCGAACGAGCACCCTCGCGGACAATCTCCTCGACGGAAAGGGAGGTGAGAGGTCGATGGCTAACAGAAAGCGAACCAAATTCGACCCCTTCTTTTCGAAGCTGGAGGATTTCATTCCATCCGAGCAGAGGTGTTTCCTCGTCGGAGAATCGATCCCGTGTATTGGATCGTCCTATTTCATTTGTTACAAGGAAAACAAGGGCCGAGAAACCATAGTGCCTTAGCAAAGGCCATGCATGCGTCAGGAAATCAAGGTAACAGCCATCAAAGGTGAGAAGTATCGCTCGGCCTGGCAGCGGCCTCCTCGCGTTCTTTGCCGCACGCCAGTCCTCTAAGCTGACGCTATAGAACCCGGCCTCGTGGAGATACTCGATCTGCTCCTTGAACAATCTCGGAGATACCTGATAACTGGCCGGCACAGTTGGGCTGATCGGAGCCACCCTGCCATACTTGAGGATCGGGAGCCGGTCGGTAACAATGGCCTGAGTGGACTCCTTCCGTTGGAAAAAGCCGCCATGCCGAACAATATCTGCGGCGATATCCGTAGGCGGCGCTATGGGCTGAGCGAGTTCAATAACCTCGGGAATACTGAGGCGGAATAGCTGAATACGGTAGAGAGGCGTGCGGAGCTCCTTCACGAGACGAAGCGAGCACGTGCCCGCAAGCATCTCCCCGATGGTTTTCGCACCGAACGGTAAATCCCAGTTGAAGCCAGGCTGATCAGGTTCGTCTGCGACCAGATTCGAATGTGTCGTGATGAGGTACCCGTTAGGCCTAAGGGCCTCCGCGATCTTACGAGCAATCGCCCGTAATGCCTCTCGTCCATTGACGTAGGAGAGCACCTCGCTACACACAATCAGCTGATAAAGGCCTGGAAGCGTATCCTTCGTTAGGTCGAGGCGCACAAAACGCACGTTCTGCATCCCTGCACAATGTTCCGTGGCACGATCGAGTGCAATCTGGGAAATATCAGCGGCGAGGAGATCGCCAACACGCGAAGCGAGTTGCGCCGTGAAATGGCCTTCTGCACAGCCTAGTTCAAGAGCCTGCTTGATCCCAATGGGGGGAATCAGCTCGAGAATCTGCTCAAACTTTATCTGTTGATATGAGCTTGTGCTTCTCCACGGATCTGGCTGTGTCGCGAAGAGCATCTCGAAGTAGCCTCGGTCATAGAGCGGCACGACTGGTGCGCGGGCCACTTTGGATACACTTGCATCAGTGGCATACCCCATCACACATCCAAATGGCTGCCAGATGAGGTCTGGCGCATACACGAGCCGCACGCGACCTCCACTCGGCCCGTGGATCCGAAGGACCGGCTCCCCAGCGGCGGAAGCAGCGTCGACAAGATCCTGCGTCGCCGCTGCGGGAAGGGCGGCCCGCCTGGAGACGGTCGTCCCGATTAGCCCGTTCGTGCGTCGTCCGAGTACAGCACCGCGTTGAGCCGGCGACAACGCATGACTGAGGGTGAGGGCCGGACCGTGCAGAAAACGTTGCGCGGACGCTGCATCAATCAAACGAGTTTGGAGGGACCCCGGCTCGTCCATTGGTCTACCTATTAGGCCTTCCCGTACAGCGGTGCGGCACAATTCGAAGCCGCCCGCGATCGTGAGTGTGGGCCTCAGCATTGAGGCATTCACTGTATTCTCTGTGACAGGGACGGTCACGACTCCTATCGCAGACCCTCCCACCGTCAATACGACATGAAGCTCTTGACTGAAAACTTCTAGGTCAGGAATGTCCTCGATGACGTCGATCGTACACCAACCACCGTTGTCGCATCGCCGCGTCGACGGTCCTTCCCTCTGTGGTTCGTAGAAGCGCGCCTGAGGCCAGTCGGGACGCCCCCACAGCTCTTGCAAGAATATGGTCCACCCAGCCCGCTCATGAATCAGCTGGAAAACGCCGTGATCGCTGTCAGCGAATCTATCCGCCAGGCACACACCTGCGCGCCAAATCGATACGCCCTGCGGTTCCTTTCTCACCTCGATCTCGCGATACACAGTCCGTTGAAAGAATCTGCCAAGAATCGGCCAGGCGAACTCGGCGGCGATGGCGTCGACAAGGACGTAACTTGACACAAGCCCATCACAGACAGGAAGCTCGATCGACCCGAGAGGCACACCCTCAAGTACGACCATGCACTGCAGGCGGTCGACTTCTGATGGGGGAAGAATATCCAATATCGGCTTGGTGATCTCGAGCGACACCGTGTACATTGACTGAGCTGTCAGCGGTTGTGCCTCCATCCTCTGTGTCAATCTGTATTGGATTATCCTTGGATGTACCATCGCAAGTTCAGACATATTCGTTTGCTTGAGCTCTCTCTCGAGTAAAGGATAGTGCCCTATGCAGTCGCGCCTGACAAAGACGAGAATATTTTGGGCATACCAGGGCTCTACGTGTTCATTGTTCCAGATCTTTTTCCTCAAGCAGTCGATGGCGAGATAGTCGCGCTCTTGAAAGAGCTGTGCCCAATAGCTTGGCCATTGCTCGTTTACGTGATTGGTTCCCCCTTGCAACGGTATAGCTGCCGAAAACAGCACGACAGATCCGAGATCTGTCAGGGAAGCGATAAACGTTCTCGCAGATTCGGGAGGAAGGTGTTCCGCGACTTCGAGTGACACCACCAAATCGAATGTTCTATCGAGTTTAAGTGGAGTGTCGAGAGCAAACGGCTGAAATTGTTCTAGTGATATTTCCAGCTTGTCCGTATTTACATAGTCACCATCAAGTCCTAAACAGTCTGCTATCCCAAAATC
>JBDTSF010000246.1:0-29911 GCA_039931295.1 Nitrospirota bacterium
CAGTTTTCGAGACTGCCCGATTCGGCCACTCTCGCACCTCTCCACTTGGTAGACCTGACCGATGGCAGGAGAACGTAAGGGGTCGATCTATCGTAACGACGATCAACTGTGAGGCAGCTTACCCTGGGGAGTGTAATTTTTCAATTGGTTTTCTTCGATGCTGCTCAGAGTAGGCGAGACTGCGTGGCAGCGCACATGATTAGCTATGGGTTTCTGAGGGTGATGTCGAGGATGGTTTTTATAGTCGCGCAGTCTTGTCTCCCTTGTTTGCAGTCTCGGAGCGTCCGACGATGTTGATATTGATGCCATCCGAACAAAGGGAAGTGTGTGTATCAAATCCATCTATGAGTATTTGATGGGAGTGAAACATGTTATCCGGGTCGGTGGACGCATGTAGGCGCAATACGATCTGGTTCACAGCCACTTGGCGTCGTGTTTCGGAGCATTATCATTGCATGCTTGGGAATCAGAGCCTCCTGTTGTCCCGCCACAAAGACCTGAGCGGTGTGACGAGCATCGTGAAGACCACAGAGGCCCTCACCTACAGGCCTCCACTGTTTTCCACTATTCCCTACTTCGTAGTTGCAGGAAGCCACTTCCTAAGTCATTGAGAGTATGCACCTTCTCGGCCATGACCCTGGTGAGTTTCTTAGCCGTAACAGTTGGCATCTGCCTTGCTCAGAGAGTAGGGGCGGAGAGGCGTATCTCTCGGGCGATAATCAAGCCGAACGTATTCCGTCTCGTATAAACATCTCGCCAATAGGGATCGAGGATTCAGCAGAATCGTTCATAGTTTGAACATCATCAGAAGCTGGCTGCAGGAAGGGGTCGCCGCTATTTCTGAACCGTCTTCAACCTTGAGGATTGCAATACTCCGAGGTGTGTGGCGGGAGATTGAATGCGGACGGCTATCATCGCGAGAAAGCATGATTTTCTTTCGAGTTTTCAGAAGGTGTACTACTCTGGCCATAGCCGTGGGTCATGAGGCGAGAATCTGTTTTCACCATGCTGAACAAGGCCTAGTCTTGTTCATTTTTATCTGAGATAATACCCTTAACTCTTTAGGGGGGTATTCTCTGTCTGTCGTGGAGAAACTGTCTATTGGCTTTCGCCCTCAGCCCCTAACGGACAAACCAAAGCGTTCATGTTAAATCCATTGCCCGCGTCTATTCACAGCCTTGCGGACCTCTTCGAGTTTTCTTGCCGTCAAAAGCCGCAGGAGCTCGCCTATGCCTTTGTTCGTGACACCCTCGAACTTGAGAGTCAGCTGACCTATGGCGAACTCGAACACCGGGTGCGCTCACTTGCCGGTCATCTAGTACGCAGGGCTCGACCTGGTACAAGAGCGCTTCTCCTCTACCCACCTGGGCTTGATGTCTCATGCGCATTCTGGGCCTGTATCTGTGCCGGCCTGGTGCCGGTTCCTGCGCCTGCTCCGGATCCTGTCAGGCGAAAGCATGGCTTGCCGAGGCTTCGCGCTATTGTCGAGGATGCGCAGGTATCGCTGGTGCTCACAACCGCTGATATCAAGACCGGTTCTTCAGAGCTTTCGATCACCAAAGATGGGAGCCAGATTGAATGGATGGCCACCAATCAATCCTACAATCAAGAAGATGCGGTCGAGTTGCCACGTCTCAGTGAAACGGCTCTGGCTTATTTGCAATATACCTCAGGATCGACGGCGTCTCCTCGCGGCGTCATGGTCACCCATGGGAACGTATTGGCGCATTGCAAAGCCTTGAGTCTGGCTGGGGGAGTATCGGACCGCAGTCGGTCGCTCTGTTGGCTGCCGTATTTCCATGACTATGGATTGCTGCATGGAATCATCGCCCCGTTCTATGCCGGTATCCCCGCCTATCTGATGTCGCCGGTCACCTTTCTCAGGCGCCCGTTACGTTGGCTAGAAGCAGTGTCTCGATTTGCCATTACGCACAGCGGTGGGCCGAATTTTTCCTACGAGTCGTGTCTCCGAGCCGCTCGGCAACAGCACGAGTGGCAGGCTGACTTAAGTACGTGGATGGTCGCAAGTTGTGGTGCAGAGCCCATCCATCCGGATACGGTTGAGCAGTTTATCCAAACCTTTGGTCCACGGGGTTTCCGGCGAACGTCGTTTGCACCGGCATATGGACTGGCTGAAGCGACGCTGTTGGTGACGATGAAACGGATCGAGGCGGAGCCGACCTTCTTGAAGGTAGAGGTAAACGCATTGGCTGACTCGATTGTCAAAGAGTCTTCCACGTCGGAAAGCGGAACCCGGACATTGGTCGGATGCGGGGAGCCCCTGGAAAAGACGTGTATTCGCATTGTGAATCCTACGATCCGGAGCCTCTGCCAGGCCGGTGAGGTGGGAGAAGTATGGCTGGCCGGATCTGGGATTGCCGTTGGATATTGGGGGAGGCAGGAGGAAAGTGACCGTACGTTTAGAGCCACTCTCGCCGACTCAGGAGAGGGGCCCTACTTACGGACTGGAGATCTAGGATTCATTCATGAGGGAGAGCTGTTTCTGACCGGCCGGCTCAAGGATCTGATCATCGTGCGGGGACGGAACTATTATCCCCATGATTTGGAGTGGACGGCTGAAGAGGCGCATCCGGGATTGCGGCGAGGATGCGGAGCGGCCTTCTCGATCGCGAGCGAGACCGGAGAGCACGTGATCCTCGTCTATGAGATAGAAAAGAAATTGCCCGAATCAGATTTGACCGAGGTGATGAGCTGTATCCGTCGCGCGCTGGCTGATGAATATGAATTAGAGATCCACAATGTGGTGCTGATCAAGTCCGGGACGATCCCGAGAACGTCCAGCGGAAAAATTCAGCGGCACGCCTGCAAGGCGGACTTTGAGTCCGGACGCCTTGCCGTGGTTGGGGCGAGTACGCTGGGCGCGACTGAGGAAGAGGAAAGCATCGAGTCTCTGAGCGACATTCCATACACCGCAGTCGAGAATAGGCTAGCGGATATCTGGCAGGAGGTGCTAGGAGGGCCTCATCCGAGACGCCATGCGAACTTCTTTTCGCTAGGCGGAAATTCTCTGCTTGCGGCACAAGTTATGGCGAGAATTCTCGATGTATTTCATGTGGAGGTTCCTCTCAGCGTGCTGTTCGAATGCCCCGCTTTTTCCGCGCTTGCTGCTCGTGTCAGTGAACTCAGCGCCGGTCAAGACAAGGCGGAGGCTGTTGTGGAGGGTCGTGAAGCTTCAGGTCCTAGCAATGGCGGGATGAAGACTCCTCTCGTGGCACTGCCCTCAGCAGCAAGACAAGGTCGGATGCCGCTCAGTTTCTCGCAGCAGCGACTCTGGTTCCTAGAGCAGATTTATCCTGGCAGCTCGATGAATCATATCTCCATGAGTGTGCGTATACGTGGTTCTGTCAATTCCGAGGTGTTGGAGCGGTCGGTGCAGGAAATGATCTGCCGACACGAGATTCTTCGAACCCGCTTCGGGTCGGAGAGAGGCGAGGGGTTCGCGGAAGTATCTGGTGAGATGGTGTTCACGATGGGGACACATGATTTCCAAGCACTGAACCAGGCAGAGCAAGAAGTTGCGGTCCAGCAGCTGCTGCGGGCGGAAGCCGGTCAACCGTTTGATCTCGGGCAAGGGCCGTTGTTCAGAGTTGCATTATTGGCACTCGACCAGGATCAGCATGTTCTGGGGCTGACATTCCATCGCCTTGTCGCCGATGGGTGGTCTCTGCGTGTGTTCTGCAAGGAGTTGGCGCTGCTATACGAAGCCGGCGGTGTTGCTCAAGACGCTCGGCTACCCACGCTGACCGTTCAGTATGCGGACTATGCAAATTGGCAGCGAACCAGGCTTAATCAAGGCCTGCGTGAGCTCCATCGAGCATACTGGATCGGGCAGTTGAGCGGCGCCCGTCCACCCGTCGAGTTACCGGCCGACCGTCCGCGTCCGCGCCCGCGGACGTTTGAAGGAGGCGTGCAGTCACAGTCTCTCTCTCCGGGGCTTGTGAATGTCTTGGAAATCTTCTGCCGACAGCAGGGTGTGACGACGTTCATGGTGCTGTACGCCGTCTTTGTGACATGGCTGCATCGTTACACCCAAGAGCCTGATGTTGTCGTTGGATCGGTGGTGGCCGGTCGGCGTCGTGTCGAGCTCGAGGATGTCATTGGGTATTGTGTGAATACGGTGGCGTTGCGGTCCATACTTTCGGATGGACTCACCGGGCAAGACTTATTGAAACAGGTACGTCGAGTGGTGACCGAGGCCTACGATCATCAGGAACTCCCGTTTGAAGAAGTGATTGAGGCGCTGTCCTTACGACGTGAGGGGACCCTTTCCCCGCTCTTTAACGTGATGATTGTGGGTGAAGACGATCCATTGTCCGCTTTCACCATTCGAGACCTTGAGGCAACCCATCTTCCCTGGGAGCCGACGGCATCGGAGTTCGATCTTGTGTTGATGGTTGTAAATAAGGTTCATGGTGTGGAATTGGTGTTGCTCTACGATTCCACAATGTTTGATCAATCCACCGTCAGCCGCATGTTGGGGCAGATAGAGACGCTCCTGGGGAATTTCGTCAAGAGCCCTGAGGCCCGTCTTAGCGAGCTCTCGTTACTCACGTCGGAAGAGCGTCGGCACATTTTGTTGAAATGGAACCGCACCAACGATCCGGTTCCATTTTCCTCCGGCATCCGTGCGCTCATCGAGGCGCAGGTGGAGCGGACTCCGGAGGCCATCGCGGTGACCTGTGGGGAAGAGTCTGTCAGCTACCGGGAATTGAATCAACGTTCGAATCGAGTCGCCCGGGCCTTGCAGACGTTAGGGGTATGTGCCGACGTGCCGGTAGGGCTTTGTGTCGAGCGCTCAGTGGACGGTCTTGTGGGCCTCCTGGCTATTCTCAAGGCGGGAGGGGGCTATGTTTCTTTGGATCCGTCCTTCCCCGATCACCGTCTCCGGCTCATGCTGGACGATGCGAAGGTTGCGATCGTGCTGACACAGGGGCACCTCCGTAGCCATATGCATGGCTACGGAGGTCGGATATGTGACGTGGAGACTCTCTGTCAATCCATAGTGAAGGGAGGGGAGGAGAATCTTGAGGTCCCCGTGCTCCCTGATCAACTGGCGTATATCATGTATACCTCAGGGTCGACAGGGAGACCCAAAGGTGTAGCTGTAACACACCGCAATCTGGCGACTTCTCTTCGTGCCAGGCTCCAGTATTACCCGGAACCGGTCTCTCGGTTTCTCCTCACCTTCTCTCTGGCTTTTGATGGTTCTGTGACGGGAATTTTCTGGACCTTATTGCGGGGAGGGGAATTGGTCATTCCTCCGGAGGCTGCCCATCGCGATCCGGCCGAACTTGCTGCGCTGATTGCACGGCGCCATATCTCGCATGTTGTCTGGGTGCCTTCTTTATACCACGCCGTGCTCGGTGAGGCGTTGAATACACAGCTGGAATCACTTCGTATCGTCATTACCGCCGGAGAGAGCCTTCCTCTTGAGCTCGTGAGACGGCATTACCAGTTCGTGCCTTCCGCCACGCTGTACAACGAATATGGACCGACGGAAGCCACGGTTTGGTGTAGCGTGTATCACACGACACGTCAGGAAACAGGAGCGCGAGTGCCGATCGGGAAACCGATCGATTGTATGCAGCTGTATGTGTTGGATGCAGGCTTGGAGCCGGTGCCCATCGGCGTACCGGGGGAGCTGTATGTGGCAGGGGATTGCCTGGCTCGTGGATATGTGAACCAGCCGCAATTGACCCAAGAACGGTTTCTCACGCACCCCCATGTGGCCGGCGCCAGACTGTATCGGACCGGCGACTTGGCTCGGTATCGGGAGGACGGCAATGTTGAGTTTCTTGGGCGGGTGGATCAGCAGGTTAAGCTGCGTGGGTTCCGGATCGAATTGGGTGAAGTTGAATATGTGCTGAGTAACTTTCCTGGTGTGTACCAGGCTGCGGTTCTGCTTCGACAGGATAAGCCGGAGCAGCAACGGTTGGTAGGGTATATCACCGGCCAACCGAGGTTGAACACGATGCTCGACGAGGTGCGGAGTTATCTCACAACCCGATTGCCGCACTATATGGTGCCCTCCGTCATTTTGTGGGTAGAAGTGATGCCGCTCAGTGCGACAGGAAAGATCAATCGAAGCGCGCTTCCTGTTCCGGAGGAGACAGCGGGCCAAGCGGTGGCCAGGGTCGCGCCGAGGAATCAGATCGAAGAATCGCTGGCTGAACTGTGGAAGGCTGTGCTTGCTGTACCAGAGGCGGGCATTCATGACAACTTTTTTGAGCGAGGAGGCCACTCTCTTTTGGCGACACAGCTCGTCTCGCGAATGCGTGAGGTCTTTGAGGTTGACGTCTCGATACGGGCGGTGTTTGAACGACCGACGATCGCGGCGTTGGCCGAAGAAGTGACGCGTGTGCGGCGCGAGGAGCAGAAGGCTTCAGCGATTCCACCGATCGTTCGGGTATCCCGAGATCAACCCCTGCCCCTTTCCTATTCTCAACAACGCATGTGGCTCATGTATCGATTGGCTCCTGACGGTACGGCGTACAACATGCCGTTTGCCTCGCGACAGATGGGTCCTCTCAATAAAGCAGCCCTCCGGAAGACGATCGATGCCATTTGTCAACGTCATGAGGCCTTCAGGACGGTCTTCGCCATGACCGGTGAGGGGCCGATTCAAATCGTCAGTCCCTTTCGGCCTCCTCATTGGGTTGAAGTTGATCTGACTGCACGGCTGCCGAGCGAACAACGGCAGCCGGAGGCGGCTCGGCTGGTAGAGGAGGAAGCGAACCAGTCGTTCGATCTTGAGAAGGGCCCATTGGCGCGGTTTTTATTGATTGAGATCGGGCCCGAGGACCATGTGCTGGTGCTCACGATGCATCATATTATCGGAGACCAGTGGTCGTTCGGGGTCATCGGGAGTGAGTTTGCATTTTTCTATAATGCGTTTAGCCGAGGGGAGGTGCCATCTGTCAAGCCGATCCCGCTTCAGTATGCGGACTATGCGGTGTGGCAGCGGCGTTGTCTCACCGACGAGTGGCTCAGTATACAGTCGGATTATTGGCAGAAGAAGCTGGCAGGACTGTCCAAGCTCTCATTGCCGACTGACTATTCACGGCCGACGGTGCAAACATTTAACGGCGCACACTGCCTGCTGGAGTTGCCCGCCTCGTTGATCGAGCGACTGAAGCAGTTCAGCGCAGAGCACAACGCGACAGTGTTCATGACTCTGTTGGCCTGTTTTCAGATTCTGTTGAGCCGATATTCAGGCCAAAGCGATATCGCCGTGGGTTCGCCTATTGCCAACCGGACTCAATCGGCGGTCGAATCGATTATCGGTTCGTTCGTCAACACAATGGTATTACGTACCGATCTTTCTGGGGATCCGACGTTCATCGAGACGCTGGCGCGGGTCCGCGACACGGCGTTAGGGGCCTATGCCAATCAGGATTTCCCGTTCGATAAGCTGGTGGAGACGATGCATTCGACTCGTGACCATAGTTCTGCCCCACTGGTGCAGGTCCTCTTCAATCTACCGAATGCGCCGATCGGGGAGATCAACGTTCATGGTTTGAGTTGGGTGCCGTTCGAGGTAGATTCGAGATCCGCACAATTTGATTTAAGTCTGACGATTGAAACAGAAATATCCCGTAAAGCCTATTTGACATTCAATACCGATCTCTTCGAGCGCCAGACTGCTGAACGGATGTTGGGACAGTACAAAGTCTTGCTCCAGAGCGCATTGGCCAATCCCTCCGCCAAACTTTCTGATCTCTCCATCCTCACAGTTCCCGAGCGTGCCCAGATCTTGCAGGACTGGAATCGAACGCACACCGACTATCCTCAGTCCGAAATTTTTTCTCAGATGTTTGAAGCGCAAGTCGAAAGGACGCCTGATGCCTTCGCATTGTCGATGGGGCAGGCGACCGTACGATATGGCGAGCTCAATGCCCGAGCGAACCGATTGGCCCGCTATCTCCGGACGCTGGACGTCCGGTCTGGCGTGGTGGTGGGCATTTGTCTCGAACGGTCAATGGAGATGGTCATCGCGTTGTTGGCCGTACAGAAAGCCGGTGGGACGTATGTTCCTCTCGATCCTGAATATCCTCAAGATCGACTTCGATTTATGGCGGAGGATGCCGCCGCCGCGATCGTGCTCACGTCCGAAGGTCTTTCCGATCGGTTTGATTCTCGATCCTGCCGCATGCTGTGTCTTGATCGGGAGCAGAAGCGGATTGCACAAGAGGCTAATCATAACCTTCCGCCGACCGCGACCTCTCAAGACTTGGCGTATATCCTTTACACATCGGGATCGACCGGGCAGCCCAAGGGGGTGGAAATTCCCCACCGGGCGCTGGTGAATTTCTTGTGCTCGATGCGGCAGAAGCCGGGATGTTCAGCGCGAGATGTGATGGTGTCTGTGACGACGCTGTCGTTCGATATTGCCGGGCTGGAGTTGTATGTGCCGCTGCTGGTGGGGGCCCGTGTCGAAATCGTCAGTCGAGTTGTGGCAATGGATGGACGGCAATTACGGGCGGTCTGTGAAGCTGTGCAGCCAACGATCATGCAAGCGACTCCTGCGACCTGGCGAATGCTCATTGAGGCTGGATGGCTGGGCAGCGACAGGCTGACGGTACTCTGCGGAGGGGAAGCTCTTCCACAGAATCTTGTGGGGGCACTGCTGGATCGCAGCGCCTCCTTGTGGAATATGTATGGTCCGACTGAAACGACGATTTGGTCCACGATCGAGAAGATCAGACGAGCAGATCAGGAGATATCTATTGGGCGTCCGATCGCCAATACTGACATCTATATCCTGGATCAGTTCCTGCAGCCGGTACCCGTTGGGGTTTCAGGGGAACTCTATATTGGGGGTCATGGTGTAGCACGAGGATATCGTGGACGTGCTGAATTAACGAAGGAACGGTTCGTTTCCCATCCATTCTCGACAGAGCCTGGCGCGAGATTGTATCGAACGGGAGATGTGGCTCGCTATCGTTCTGATGGACGCATTGTGCATCTCGGTCGGGTGGATCATCAGGTCAAGATCCGGGGGTTCAGAGTCGAACTGGGAGAGATTGAAGCGGTGCTGAGTCGCCATCCCGCAACCCGTCAGGTTGTGGTGACCACGCGGGAGGATCAGCAAGGCTTCAAACAACTGGCGGCGTATCTGGTGTGTAAGGAGGGGGCGAGGCCAAGCCTGACAGAACTGCGTGCCTGTGTGCGGGCTGAACTTCCTGACTATATGACCCCTTCCTTCTTTGTGTTTCTGGAGTCGATGCCCTTAACGGCCAATAACAAGGTCAACCTGCGAGCCTTGCCTGCTCCGGTCCCCTCTCCTTCAGATGGGCAACCTCAAGTTGGGCCTCGGGATCAGGTGGAAGTTCAACTGACGCTCTTGTGGCAACAGGTACTAGAAGTTCCAAAGATCGGGATCCATGACAACTTTTTCGATCTGGGGGGCCATTCTCTCAAGGCGGCCCAACTCTTCTTTCTTCTCGAACAGGTGTATGGAAGGCGCCTTCCGCTCGCAACGCTGTTCCAAGCGCCAACCATTGCAGAGCTCGCGTTGGTCCTTTCGCGCGAGCAGTGGGTGCCGCCATGGCAATCGTTGGTCGCGATCCAGCCGAGCGGGACTGCGATGCCGATATTCATGGTGCCGGGAGTGGGCGGCAACGTGTTAGTCTTCGCTCAGTTGGCGAAGCTGTTGGGAGTGGATCGGCCGTTTTATGGATTGCAGGCCAGGGGATTGGACGGAAAAGAGACGCCGTTTACCTCAGTGCCGGAGATGGCAAGGCATTATATCGGTGAGATCCGCACCGTTCGTCCACACGGGCCCTATACTGTCCTTGGTATCTGTACCGGTGGGCTGATTGCGTATGAAATGGCTCAACAGTTACGCGAGCAGGGGGAAACTGCCACCTTGGTGATGATGGACACCTGGCATCCGTCCTCGTACCGGCCACATCGGTATCAGTGGTCGATGAAGTTTTGGCTCGTTCTCTTTATTGCATGGAGAACTATAGGAAACATTCATGTGCTTCTCCGTATGTCGGTTAAAGATTGGTTGCCGTTCATCCAGCGCAAAAGCGAGAGGCTGCTGTCATTTTTACGAAGTAAAGCTGGCGAGGATGACCTCTACGTTGAGTTCCAAGTCGAACGTGTGACGCAATCGACGCGCCAGGCGGTGGCTCGCTACGCCATGCGCAAATATTCTGGTCGCATTCTGAATATCGTGGCGTCGAAACGGAACATAGCTGAGACGGTGACTGATACCAGACATGCATGGGAAGAGCTTGGTGGCAAGGGGAGTCAGACTGTGCAGGTGGCGGCCAGAGACTCAGGGCTCCTGCTTACGTCACCCCATGTCGGCGAAGTGTCCAGGCATCTTCAAGCCTTCCTTAGCGGTGAAAGTCAAAACGAGAGCGCCGGTGACCGCCTTCCTCGTGATATGAGTGCGTAATTCCCATTCCCCTCTTCCGTGAATATGAGGCCGATTGGCGATGCCATTTGGACGATTTCTTTACTTTATTGTACAGCGTTCGCGATCGATGGCCTGGCTCATGGTCTGTGTCGGTGTGTTGTCAGGTGTCTTGAGCGCCGGGGTCTTGGCGCTCATCAATTATGTGCTTCATCATCCCTCCGACCATTCCTCTCAGGTGATGCTGGGGTTCGTGGTCCTTGTTGCCGGGAAGATTCTGTCAAACCTGGGGTCTCAGCTCCTGCTGGTCCGATTCTCACAAGACACGATTTTGGATCTCTCGCTGTCGCTCTGTGCGAAGATCGTACGGGCTCCGTTGCGTCGATCCGAGCAGCGAGGGGCTGCGAATACGCTCGTCATCCTGACGGACGACGTGAGTTGGGTGACCTGGGCCATCCAATGTTTCCCTCAATTGATCATGAATGTGGCCATGGTGCTGGGTTGCGGAGTGTATCTTGCCTGGCTGTCGTGGGAAGTATTTCTGGGGGTGGTTGGAGTCACCGTCATCGGCGCCCTGGGGTATCGGTGGCTGCACACCAGTGCCCGTAGCGTGATTTCAGAATCCCGGGAGGCGCGGTCCGAGTTGTTTCAACATTTTCGTTCTCTCACAGATGGGTTGAAAGAGCTGTTGATGCATCAGGCGCGTCGGCAGGAATTTGTGAATCAGGAGGTGCGAGGGGCGGCGGAGTTGTATCGGAACGCGAATATAGAAGCGACGCGGAGACAAGCGTTGTCGGAAGTCTGGACCCAGCTGTCATTTTACTCGCTCATCGGATTCATCGTCTTTCTGTTTCCATCTGTTGTGGCGGTGTCCCCTGAGGCGCTTACCGGATATATCGTGGCTGTTCTCTACATGATGGGTCCTATCTGGAGCGTGATCGGTTCGATGCCGACGATTGAGCGAGGTCAAGTGGCATTGGAGAATATCGAACGATTAGGCGTCTCTCTGGACATCGGCCCCACGGACACCCAAACAATAGAGGTGGCACGCGTTGAGGCCGGGGGCCTGCCTGTTGTGCAGTGGAATGATGTCGTATTTTCATATGGTGAGGAGAAGGGGGTTGAGATGCCCTTTTCTCTTGGTCCAATCAGCCTCGATCTGCATCCTGGCGAACTGGTATTCGTCATTGGAGGGAATGGGAGTGGGAAGACAACATTCGTGAAAGTCCTTTCGGGACTCTATCGGCCCTCGCAGGGGCATGTGACGCTGGCCGGTACGATGATTACCGATGCCAATCGTGAGTGGTATCGTGAACATTTCTCGGTGGTATTTTCGGATTTTCACCTCTTCAATAAACTTCTGGGCCAGTCGGATGCTCACACGGAACGCCTTGCGTCCGAATACTTGCGATTGCTCCACATGGATCAGAAAGTCACGGTGCGTGAACGTGCGTTCTCGACCCTCGACCTCTCGCAGGGGCAGCGAAAACGCTTGGCGCTTGTCACGGCGTATTTGGAGGATCGCCCGATCTATGTATTCGATGAATGGGCAGCGGACCAAGATCCGCAGTATAAGGAAATATTTTACAAGACGTTGCTTCCGGACCTGCGTGAGCGGGGGAAATTGGTGATTGTCATTACTCACGACGACCGGTACTTCCACCTCGGCAATCAGGTCATTAAACTAGAAGACGGTAGGGTTGTGGAGCATGTGAAGACCGGAGTGGAGGGGCGTCGATCGTAACGATCACATCATGATATCGAATGTCTGCGGTCTGGAAGGTGTTGTGATGATTTCATTTCAGTCAATTGAGCATATAACGGGTACAGAGTGGCCGGGTCATTCCCGTCTTGAACGAAACGTCGTTCATCTCTGGGGAATTGAGCTCGATGGGTCATCACAATGCTTGGAGCGATGCGCGCAGTGGCTAGACACAGAAGAACAGCATAGGGCCAGGCGCCTGATTCACGAGGAGGACCGGAGGCGTTATGTGCTTGCGCATGGAGGGCTCAGAGCTGTGTTGAGTCGGTATCTCGGAGTCGGCCCTGGTGCAGTTGAACTGTGCCGCGATGAAGTAGGGAAACCTTTCGTGACGAGGAAATCGCGGGGTCAGTCCCTGATCACGTTCAATATGTCTCATGCGCATGGCCGAGCACTCATTGCAGTCTCACAAGGACAAGCAGTTGGGGCTGATCTCGAACGGATCCGCTCGGGTGTAGAGGTCGAAAAACTTTCCGAGCGCTACTTTGCTCCCTCCGAACATGCCCTGATCATGCAGTTGACCGAGGAGCAGCGTGCGCCGAGATTTTTCCGCTACTGGGTCGCCAAAGAAGCGGTGCTGAAGGCGCAAGGTATCGGACTTCAGGCATTGCATCAGTGCGAGATTCTCTTGGAAACGGAGGGAGTCGATGCAGAGGTTCTGGTCCCAGAGGGCTCTCCACTCCACAATAATTGGAGGGTTCGTCTGCTTTCTTGTGACGAGGGATGGGAAGCAGCTGTGGCTGCTCAGGGGAAGGACTGGGTTGCGCAGTGCGGCCTCGCAGGATGCTGAAAAAGCCCGCCAGCAGCGTTCTCGCATCGCTCAAAGGCTCTCGGATGTCGGATTCCTTGAGGGGTCTTCCATTCGCCAAGATCCATTGTACGGGCGAACGGCCCACACGAAGTGTTGTACGTACCTCCTCGCCGTTTCGCTCGCTGCGGCCTTGCTGGACGGACTTTTTGAGCATCTTGCTAATGTAATAAGTTCCCGCCTGCTCCTATTGAGTTGAAAGAGGTTTTGTCGCCGGGGATGTCTCTCGAAGGTTCTTGAAAAACTTCTGAATGAGGGCCTGGCTCTCCTGTTCGAGTATCCCGCCAGTCACGGCGACCCGGTGGTTCAGCTTCGGCTCTGATGGCAGGTTGAACAGCGATCCGCAGGCGCCGGCTTTCTGATCCCATGCCCCAAAGACGACTCGAGACACCCTCGCTAGGATAATCGCACCGATACACATCGAACAGGGCTCGACGGTCACATAGAGGGTCGTGTCGGTCAATCGCCATGTGCCCAATGCTGTTGCTGCGGCACGGATCGCAATGACCTCTGCATGGGCTGTGGGGTCCTGCCAGAGTTCGCGATAATTATGCGCCTGCGCCAAAACTCGGCCGTCTTGAACGATCAAGGCAGCGATTGGTACTTCGCCGACAGCCGGCGCCTTGGCTGCTTCTTCCAGGGCCGCTCGCATAAAGATGAGATCCTGTGCGCGCTCGTCTTCCAATACCATTATCTCCTCAAATCAGCGCGGGCATCCTAGCAGGTGGTTCGGCGAGAAAGAAGAGGCGCGCTATGAGAGAAAGAGATGTGCTGGTCGTGCTCGCTGACGTCGTCCATTTGAATTCATGTCGCTTCGAAACTCAGGATGATTATCTGAAGACATCGAATAACACCCGTAGGCCTGCTTGAATCGTATAGTTCCAGCCAGGAGAAAACTCCGCACCCGTCGGGGCTTGCGTTTCCAATGAGCCGTTCCGTAGGGCCCGAAAGACCAAATCCAGCTGGACCGTGGAGCTCTTGTACCAGCGAAGGCCGGTTTGAAAAGCGGGAAATTTCTCTTCGAAAGAAAACGGGTCACCGTTGAAAATTTCACCCAAGAAACGTACCTCCCGTGAAACAGGCGTGATTACCTCAAAACCAGCAGCCCAATAGAGTTTGCTTCGATATGTCGCCGGGCCTGCATCATACCGTGATTTCATGCCGAGGTTGAGATGAAGGGCCAGATTATTGTCATAGGGGTCATTGTCGGCATCCGGTGTAAACAGAAACCAGCTGACGTGAGCCATGGCGTAGCCATCCCAATGCTGGCGATTGCCGCTGAGGGGAAATAAAGAGGCAGCTGCAACGGAGAGAGAGGGAATCGCACCGAGTGAACTATGCAGGACATACTTCGGTTGAATCAGCATGTCGAGCGGACGGACTTGATTGTCTTGATAGGTGAAACCGAGTCCGCCTGCAGTCAGTTCGAAGCGGTCGGTGATACCAAGGCCTTCCAATGTGCGCGCCTCGATAGCTGGTTTGTCTCCTTTCACCATCGTTATCCCGCCGTACGTTTCAGTCGTCACTTGTCCCTTATAAACAATCCGGGCATCATCCGTGACGAAGGGGCGAACGGCGAGCGCGTCTTCCGGATAGACATAGACAGCGAAGGAGGCGAGAACGATCAGCGCGCAGTATATGGGTGTAGTCCACTTTGAACGCGCCTGCATCACAGGTCTCCCGAGCCTTCTTACTCTGCAGGGAGGCCGCTATGACGTTCCCGTCGTGCAACAAAAACTTTCACGTGCGTTATACCTCAGTGAAATAGAAATATGCTGTAAATTTTCCGTTAAATTTTGAGGCTTTCTCTTGGGCAAGGATCCGGCCTCATGCCAAAAGGCCTATAGCTCACTCGCCTTGTCATGGCGGTGTATCACGAAAATGTCTTGTGCCTAGACGAGGTGTGAGTGACGCGAGTGGAGAGATTATTTCTGCCTTTATGAGAGAAATGTCGTATCGGGTAAGCGGAGGGAGGTTGTGCAGTGATTGTTGCGTGGACTACGACTGGCTCAAGAGGTAGATCGGTCCAGTCGGCTGTGGGCGACCGCCTGAAGGCTCAAGGCTAACGGCAAAGGCTTTCGCATCCGCGAAGCTCGGGACCTTCTTCACGAGTAGGTGAGCGGCTTTCCCGGTATCGATGCTAAAGGTCCCGATGCTCACGGGTTTGTCGTGAATGGCCCATAGCTGATAGGTCGTGCCGACGGGAGATTCGGGGAGGTTGATGGAGTAGAGCCAGGCTTTTTGGGTGCGTGAATCGTACAGCAGGAATCCCGCGGCCTGTTTCGCCATGTCCGATCCGGTGAGGGAGACGGTCTTTGCATTAGGAGTTCGAAGGAGTGTGGCCAATTCGTCCTGAGGCGTCTCGACGGTGCGAGTGTTTCCTCGTTGGCTTAATTGAACACGTATCTCTTCCAGTTCAGCCTCGCGTTGGGTCAGCTGTTCTTTGGCTTCCGCCGCCTCGTTCGTTCGCTGCTGTAGTTCGTTGCGTAATGCGGAGAGGGATTGGGTTTGGTCGCCGACCTCACGCTGCAAATGTGCAGACTTCGTCGACATCTCCTTGAGCGATGCTTCGAGCTGCTGAATGTTTGATGTCGTGACGGAACGTTCTGTCGAGACGCTCCAGGCGACATATCCACCGACCGCCACGACGAGGAATGTGGCGAAGCCCAGGGCCCAGGGGAGTGACGATGATCGGGCAGGGGCGACGGGTGGAAAGAGATGGTTCATCCATTCGCCCGGCTCCAGACTCTGCTTGGCCGGTTCACTCGGGGCCGCATCAGCTGGCATGGATGCGGGGTTTCGTTCAGCCATGATGGTGGCTTTAAGGGAGGGTGGGGGCGTGATTGGGCTGAGAGCGAGCGGGAGGAGCGCGGCGACAGATTGATAGTCCTTCAGCGCAGCGTGGCAGGAGACGCAGCCGGAGAGCAGGTGGGCTTCCAGCGCCTGTCGTTCGCTCCGGTCTAGTGCCCCTGCAGCATACAAAGGAACCGATTCTTCAAGTTCTTCATGCGTCATTGCAGCTCACCCTGGTGCCCCCACTGTTGGAGGCTCTCTCGGAGTTTGGACATTCCCAGTTTGATCCGTGTCTTGACGGTCCCTAGCGGCTGGTTCAGCCTCGTGGCGATCTCGGAATGGGAGAGCCCCTCGTAGTAGGCGAGTTCAATCGCTTGCTGCTGCGACTGAGGGAGTCCTGCCACAGCGGCACCAATCGCAGTGCGTAGTTCTTGATCGGCCTGCGTCTCAAGCGGGCTTGGAGCAGGGTCGGCCACCTGTATCGCCGTTCCACCTTCCAGTGAATTGGTAGCCCGATAGCCTCGTGAGGCTCTGGCCCTTAGCCGGTCGATGGCGCGGCTTTTGGTGAGGGTGATCAGCCAGGCGATTGGGGTTCCTCGCCCGACGTCATAGCGGGAAACTTTCCGCCAGACTTCTAAATAGACATCCTGCAACAACTCCGCCGCTTCCTCCCGATTCCCCAACATCCTGACCGCCAATGTGAATAAGAGCGTGCTCGAGTAGTCGTAGAGCTGACTGAATGCTTGCTGATCGCCTTTGACGACAAGGGCCAGTAACGTTGGGTCGATGATCGAGGTGGCGTGCGGTGAGGGTGTGTCCATTACGAGAGCGAGTTATGGAAAGAAAATGGTAATCGTCTCATGCCCGCCACGACTATAACACTCTACGGAAGGAACGGGCAAAAGGATCTATGAAAAATGCGAGATATTCAGGCCAAAACCGACAGCGATCTTTCTCAGCTCTGTCGTGTGGCGAGAGTGGCCAGTAACCAGGCAGATACCAATTTACATCCTTGCCAAGAGAGGTGCCAGGCCCGAGCGATATACGAGCGGATAAGACCCATGGGGCTTGATAATCCGTAACGCTGGGTCATGAATTGAACGGATGGAAAAAGGAGCGCATAGGTGTAGTGGATTTTTTGTCGAAGGCCTTGTAACGAACAAAGGAGTGCAAATTCCTCTCGTCCGTATAGTGATGGTTGAGCCAGCATATGATCTCGGATCGGGCGAAGGGGAATCGAGTGAGAGGGCCGTGAAGGAGAGAGAAGACGGCGAATGATTGAGTCGGGGATGGGGGAATGGAAGTGATACATCACGGTCGCCAGTACATCGGCGATGAGAGCAGCCTGGCCTATCTCCTGAGCGTGATGCACGAAGATGTTCCAGCCTAGGCGCGAGTGCTGTTGACGGATCAGCCTGTCCAATTCGTAATACCATAACAGCGGCGCATGCTTGCCCTTATGAAAAAGGTGAAGGCAGAGATGAAGGAGAAGATCCTCTTGGCCGAGTGCCCAGGTCTCTCTATTAAGCCATTGTTGTTTTACGGCTCGCGCCCATACCGGCGCCATGTCAGTGGCAGCAACAAATGGTGGATAGGCGAGCGTCCAATGGGGTTCGACGATGAGACCATGCTGAGGGTGAATGAATTCGAGTGAATAGGAAAAGGCTTCCAGAAAACCTGGCTGCTGTTCATGCTGTAGATAACCGAACTGGTCGAACATGTCCCTGATGGCCGACAGGTCTTCGCGAAGAACGAGTATGTCAAGATCGTCCATCTGGCGCATTGAACAATCGCCGTAGAGTTGTGCAGCGAATACCGGGCCACGAATGGGAATGCACGTGATGCCACGCGTTTGGCATGCAGTCAGGAGATGTTCGAGCTCGTTCGTGAGGAGTAAATTCCATGCCGTCTGCTGTACCATCTGTTGCGTGAGGAGCTGTAGTAAATGACTAGGGACGAGGTGTTGGCCGTTGGAATGATTGAACCGGCGAAAGAGCAGCGCCGCTAACCGTTGAGTAATGGCTTCCTCGATGATTGTCGTCCAGGAATCGTGAGTCAGGGCTGTGAGCTGTTCACGTTCAGGGGGGTCTTCCAATAGCAACGTCATGAGATAGGGATGCACTGAAGGGATCGTCAGCATGAAAGTGCCAGATCGTGGAGGATGGCTGCCTGCACAGCAGGAAGTGCTGTGAAAGAATCAGGGACGGTCAACCGGCGAACTGGGATGTGAGTGACGAGACGATGGAGAAAATCGAACTCTCTCGTCAACATACGGCGGTCTCGAATATCCAGTTTGAACGCGAGGGAGAGGAGTGTCATGAGCGCCTCTCGCTCTTCGAGCAGGCACACTGTTGGCGTGGAGACCGGGGCCGCATGCTCGTCATCGCCCGTTTCCAGCACATAGACACCGACTAATGGAACGGCAGAAGAGCAAAAGGGAGCCGCAGAGAGCGCAGCAGTGAATCGCTGTTTGTCGGTGTAATGGGCCATCGGTGCACAAGATCCCGTTGTGCCAAACAGCGCGGCAATCGCATCGTCCCAGAGCCTGATGCCGGGATAGGCGGGGATGACGAAGATGTTTTTGCCCTGGAGGTTGAGAACGACACAGTCATCGGTTAACACAGAGTGCCCCGCAGCTAGAAAGCTTGCCGCTAAAGTAGATTTCCCTGTGCCGGTCGGGCCAACGAATGCGCAGGCGCCATGGGGCGTAACGACGGCAGCCCCATGCAATACTTCTTTCCCTTTGTAGTTGAGTACAAGGGGAAGGACCTGATCTAAGAGCAGATGGTGCAAGGTGTGTGGGGGAGTTTCCGCATAGGGAATACAGCGAATCGAATCGCTCGACGTGTCGTACACAAAGTCGGCCAGATTGGGAAAGTGCAGGAGGTAGCCTGAAGAGATTGTGGCGTAACGCAACCAGGGTGTGCCATCGGCAAGGGAGATGGTCAGGTACCAGGATGAGGGTAAGGGGATCGACTCATCAGGCGACGAAAATTGGATTCGTAGGTCCGTATGCTCTGTCGAGTCCGGAGGCAGCGTCAGTTCCAATTCGTGCAGCCGCGCGTTACAACTTAGAATAGAGCCGTACACGCGATATCGCACTGCTGTGTCCTGCCAATGTGCCACGACGGTCATACAGAATATCTAGTCACGACTTCGGCGACAAACGTGGCCGCGTTGGAGAGAGAAGGAAAGAGGTCAGGGTGACGATGCAGCAGTTCACACTCGATCTGTGCCAGAGGTCGTGTTCCGTCGCAGAGCGTCAGTACCGTCTGACGGGCCGTGCCCCAAGGAGAGAGGATCGGCACGAATGCTGGGTGCGTGCGCTGCAAATCTTCCCTGGCAATGAGCATGCCCTTCAACGTGGAATGGGTAAAGCGAAGGCGTTCTGTGTCAGGGCGATCGTTCTTTCGAATTTCTACCTTCCACGTGACGGCGATTTGAACAGGGAGGATCTGCATCGTGACGATAACCGCGTCGCCCGCTTGAACAGAAACAGGTCGGTCGAGAGGAAAGAAGACGTTGCGTCGATCGACACGCTGTTCGCTCAGCGGAGAATTCGTCATCGTGACGGTTGGAGACAGTTGAGCGATGAACCAACCGCCTAGACCATGCAGCGTTCCGGTTCGGGTAATGGGCAACGTGCATCCAAAATGAAGCGGCTGGGAGCCCGAGGTGCTCGGGTCCACGGAGAGTGGCTCCATCGACGGGCCCAGCAACTGCTCAGGGAGCAGCTTGACCGGATAGCCCGTATTCGATGCCAGTGCTCGAGCCGGGCGAAGGTCGAATCCCGCTGGGGACCCATTCCAGAATTCAACCTGTTCCCACAGCGTCGGATGTTCGACGGGAGCGATGCAGAAGGTGATGCCTTGTGGAATGGTCGCGCCGTTGGGCTTGAGAAATCGGCGGCGGGCGTCGCTGAAATAGTCAAAGAGGTCGGCCTCAAACCCGAAGTGCCCGATCTGGTCGGCAACAATGACGTCGGCCGGCTCCGGCAAGTCGATCCGCGTCGAAAGCCCCTTGATGAAACGAATCCGGTCTGCGAATCCATTGGCCTGACAGATATCGCGGGCCAGTTCGATCAGGCTGGTTTCTTCGATCGAATAGACGCGTTTCGCTCCTGCTTGGCAGGCCAAAAGTCCTAAGACACCGGTTCCGCTGCCGAGGTCAACCACAACTGCGCCTGGCATGATCGATTCCTGAATCGCGCGACGGAACGCAGTAAGCCGGACCTGGTCTTCAAGATAGTGGCGATGTTCATCCACAACGAGCGACACAACGGGACCCCACGGGCAAAGGTTTGAGGCAGCGTAAACTGGTTGGAATTTTGAAGCCTGTCCGCACTAGAGACAAGAAGTCGTCATCCTCATCCCTGAGTTGCCATCAGGAAACATTCCACTTGGGTTGCCCTGAGTCAATTTGGCGATGTCGCCGTATTCCACAAGGGTGGGTGTTGTGTAGGGTTTCTTAGGATAAGTCTTCTCAAGATCGGCTTCAGTCTCTCGTGTCATAGGGACCCTTTCTCTGTGGCAGCTATTGTACCGAACTCCTTGCGCGGTGGCTAGGCAGAATATGAGGGCACCACTTCCTGGCGGGTTGGCAGATCGGGATGCGTGGAATGTTCTGAGAAGAGCGTGCGGAACCACAGCTCGACTCCAAAAATCATCCAGAGAGGAGCGACGTGAAATCGATAGGCTTCGTCCCCACGACTGTAGCAGCGAGCCATCGTCTGATAGGCGGTCCAGATTTGGCCGCCATCGACCCATCCCATAGAGGCAACGGACAGCGATTGGAAGATGGCAGCAGTCGATTCAGTGAGGAGTGCGTGGGCGAAGATGCAGGAGAAATCCGCTTTGAGCACTCGTTCACGTACCGAAGTCGGCAGCAGCTCTCCCATCGCCTTTCGCAGAATGAACTTGGGCTTGTCCCCCCACCGTTGCTCTTCCGGCAAGGCGAGGGCGAATTCAATAATGCGGCGGTCATAAAATGGATGGCGCTTCTCCAACCCAAAGGATGATGACGCGCGCTCGTCCAGTTCGGTTCCGTGAATGCCGAGACCGTGTACGGTCGACTGGAAAATGTCTTGCTGGGCATGAGTGGAGAAGGGAGGAGAAAAAGCGGCCTGGCGAATACGCTCTTGCATGTGCGTCCGGTGCCAAAGCTTGGGGGATATCCAGTCGGGAATGGTTGTGCGTCCGAAGAGTCTTTTCCCTAGATTCCGACATGATTGTGGAAGGAGCGGGAGGATGCCGAATTGTACGAGCGGCAGAGAGAAGAAATCAGGCGAGGGACTTTCACAGTACAACGGTCGATCGGCGTGGAGCCGCCGAAGCAGTGTTGCGAGCTTTAGTCTGCGGAGCAAGTCGGCGTAGTGAAAAAAGCTGCCGGTGAGCCATTCGTCTCCACCAGATCCTGTCAGGAGAACACGGCAACCCTGCTGCCGGGCCAAGGCCCGAAGCGAGTTGTTCATGGCGCCATTGGGGTGGTCAGGAAGGTCCTGGTAGCGGAGGACATCGTCAAGAAAGCCGGTTAGCGCTGGTGGCTGTGGGGGGATGCAATGTGCAGGGAAGGAGCCTTGTGTGGTGACGTCGTCGATGAAGGCGCGTTCATCGCAAGGGAGCCCTGGAAAAATGAGAGAGAAAGTCTGGAAGCGATCTCGATCTTGCGGATTTTTTCGAGAGGAGGCTTGCAGGAGACTCACCACGGATGAGGAGTCCAGGCCGCCGCTCAACTCTAATCCGATGGGCTTGTGACTGCGCAACCGGCATTGCACAGCCTTGCTGAAAAGCTCGTAAAAATGCTGGGCATAGTCGTCATCATTCGCATATTCAATCCGGCGGTGCGGATCGATCGTCCAATAGCGGCGTGTCTCGCACCGACCTCGGCGAACGACGAGACTGTGAGCCGGTTCAAGTCTGGAGATTCCCTCGTAGAGGGTCTCAGTATTGGTGACGACGGTTCCGCTCAGGAATTCGGCGATCATCGCTTCATTGGGACGGCGCGGGGTCGCATGGTGTTCGAACAGTGGAGGAAGTTCTGAGGCCCAGCAAAAGGTTGTCCCCTGATGACAATAATACAAAGGTTTCAGGCCGAGAATGTCGCGAGCGCAGAAGAGCTGCTGGCGCCGGCCGTCCCAGATCACCAACGCAAAGTCGCCGATGAGGTGTTCAGGGCAAGCCTCTCCCCAATGTTGATAGGCGCGGAGCATCAACTCCGCATCTGTATTGGTCCGAAGGTGGAAGCCTGCGGCATTTAGAGAGAGGGCGAGGTCTTCCCGATTGTCGATCCTCCCGTCATACGCGAGGCAAAGAGTTCCTGTTTCGTCCGTCCAGGGTTGTCGCTCATCAAGCGATTCTGAAGTCGTGTGGAGCATGACGTGGCCGATGCCCACGGATCCTTTAATCCAGTAGTCCGAAGCGTCAGGTCCGCGATGAGCAAGCCGATGGTTCATGCGCTGAAGCAGCGCGGGGTCAGCTGGTTTCCCGTCGAGGTGATAGATCCCAGCCAGCCCACTCATGCTGATAACCGGAGGAAGAGCGCATAGCGGCTCGTGAAGGAGGCGGTGTCGCCGAGCACGATGCCATCTCGTTCAACCCATGCATGTCCTTCCAGCGTGGTCCTGTTTTTGATGATGCCGAGGCAGAGTTCGACAGGCTCGTACCGTGCGCGTAAGAGCCAGAAGAGGAGCAGTGAGCGTGGAAGGCAGCGGCCATTTCTGTGACTCACGGCCGTCGCCAGGTCGACCAGTGTGAATAGTCGATCCACTGTGCAGCGAGTATGGAGAAAGGGAACCTGGCTGAGCAGAGGAGATACGGCGATATGCGACAGGAGGGACGTCAGGCGCGGGAGAGTGATCGTGGTGAGCGCGACTCTGAGCCCGAGTGACAGTGCGGTAAGTTGCAGGAACAGTGCGCGTTCGACGAGTGTGAGATTAGCGAGACGTCGGAATGTGCTCAGCATCAGTCGTCAGTAACCCCTTGGCTAGGAGCTGATTGAGTAGGGCCTCCACGTCTTTCTGGAGTTGGGGCTTGTCTACCTCGTATTCGGCGAGGAGAGTTTCGAGGGCCAATGCCGTTGAGCCATGTTCAGCAACAAGGTGCCACAGGCGAGTGCCCACTGCATCGAGCCCAAAATAGGTTCCTGTGCTGAGATTCAACAGCACGGATTCTCCTGCCAAGTCACGACACACTACATCGTCGGCGATACGGAGGCGCATAGTCGTATCCATGAATAGGGGTAACGAGGGCCTCACAATAGCCTCGGGTCGAAGGACTGTCAAGACAGGTAAATATGCAGGAGGATAGCCGTGGGCGCGTGAGTGGCAGGGGGCGCCGTTCTACAATGACCTCGCTAAAATTGTGGCTGCGTCGGCTGCCCCTGTAGCTGAGGGCGGAGGCGTTATGGACGTGGGGAGATCAAGAACCGTTCTGAGCGAGGCCTCCCATCGCCCTTTCACGAAGTCGTCAAGCGACAATTCCATGCCGCGTCCGTAGCGATGCAGGTAGTCTACCAACGGTTGTTCATCGACAAAATTGTATCGGCGGACGTACAGAACCGGCTGCTGCAGTGTGACCGCTTCGACGATGGTGCCGTACCCAGGTTTGGTCATGATGAGATCGACGGAAGCCAGCAGGGTTTTAAATGAGAATGGGAGCGTCTTGATAGAATGAATCCGTGAATAGCCCGGTGGGATTGGGCTATCAATGAGGAAGCGATAGTGATGGAGCTGTTCCATCTGTTCAAGTGGGAGGGATGTCAGGGCAATACCACCGAATCCAACCAGGATGGTTTTCTCATTAGGAACCAGGTTGAGGGCTGAGGCAAGTCGATCTCGTTCAGGGGGGCTGGGGTTGGCTATCGGGCTGATATCGATGACGTTCGAGAAGGTATCGATTGTTGGAGCAGGGGTGATGCGAAGGGCCATGTCGGCATTCGCATAGGATTTCCGTATGCGCTGAATTAACTGCTGATGGGAATGGTCTGTGGCGTGGCAATATTCCTTGAGCACTAGGTCCCAGGTAAGGTTTGCTAAGGCGATGGTCGGTATCTGTGCGCAGGAACCGGCTTCGATGGCGAGGTAGGGCGTGTCGGCGATGACTAATGCGGGCGAGGCCGCCTGCATGGCGGCGACTTCGTTGGCCAGCCGAGCGTCCCAGGTTTCGTGGAAACGCTGGTGCGCGATCCAGGTCGCGTCGATGTCGATTGTAAGCGGTCCGTTTTGGATACAGCCGATGTCCTGTTGCGCGGAGCTGAGTTCCCAGGGGATGGTCAGGCGGTTTTCAAAAAACGAGGCCGGAACCGTGGTGCGGAGGATAGTAGTCAGGCCCGGCACGAGAGTACTCAGCGCATTGAGTACCGGCACAACTTGCGCGGCGTGCCCGTAGCCATGTCCAGAGATGGCGCACCAAATTATCGGCATAGCAGGGCGTTGAAAAAACTCCTTAACGTCGTTCTCGGCTCATCGAAATCCTCAATGTACCCACTCGGGAAGCGAGCTGTCTTGGCAGATCGGGGGCGGGTGGGTGAGAAAGGGTACGCTTCCAGGTTCGACTCGCCTTCGGCCTAGGCGAAGAAGCTTTTTGAGCACCCTGAATTGAGATGCGTGAGGCCGTAAGCGCATGGCTTAGCTGCTGGAGAACCCAGGTTCTATCGGGGCGATGTTATATTGTAATTCGAGGTCGAACTCATCGATCAATTCATTGGCCGTGGAAATGCCGAGATCGGACTTCACTTCGCTGATCACAAGATCGATCGCCGCTCCCGCGTGTGCCCCGTACTGCGTCATCGCCGAATCAATTCGCTGTCTCGCTTCTTCAATCTTCATACGGCGCTCCTCGCTCCATCATTTTCCGATTCGTTATCCCAATGTCTGAAGTAATGCTTCCATCTCAGGGACGAGGTCCCCACCTCCGCTTGATCGACCGGAGCGTGAAGCGTCGATACCGGCTTGCAAGACGGGTTTCGCTTCGTTCTTTCGCCCTAAAGAAATGAGGGTGCGCCCGAGATGGAGATGCGACGCGACGTGGGTTGGGTCTAGTTGCGTCGCGACGGTCAGGTGTTCGACTGCTTCTTCGAGATTGCCACCTTCCTGAATGAGTTTATTTCCCAGACCGTACCGACCGAGAAACCCCTTGGGGTTTTTGGTAACCATTTGTCTGAACGCATCAAGATCCACGCCGGCCTCCTCGCGAGTGTTGGGCGCATGATACCACTGCATGGAAGGAGAGAGCCAGACCTCTAACAGGATGTTGAAAAAGTCCGCCAGCGGCGTTCTCGCATTGCTCAGAGGCTCAACTGTGAGCATCCTGCTTGCTGAAGTGTGATAGATGGCTTCGTGTAGGGCTACCGGGGAGAGCTGTCTGGAAGAGATCGAGAGACAGGAACGGCACGGCTAGATGGGCGGCGGACTGCGACGGAGACGGTGCGAATTGGACGGTCCTGGGGTTGCATAGTGCCGGCAAGGAAAAAAGTTGAATCTTGAATGACTTGATCAAGCAGGGACGACAGGCAGGCTTCTGTGACCTGCCCTTTCAATTGTTCGATGACTTCCGGGTTGGCGCCGAACAGATAATAGTGGGCTGATCCATTGGATGTGGCGCTGTAGTGCTTCGTCTGCCCGTCCCATCGTTCCATTTCAAGCGACATCTGGGCCCCGTAGTCGTAATTGAGGGGGATGAAGGGGGCCAATGTAAACATCGACGCGCCGACGAGGAGGCCTCGCCAGGCGGCTTGGCCGGCATGGGGTTCTACAAGATTATCGATCGACAGCCGCACGGTCACGCGCGCTTGGCTTGTCGCTGGCTGTGCGTGCCCCGATTGATAATGTTGAGAGAAGAGGCGCGTGGCTTCGATGGCGCCGAGTACTTGCCGTTCGAGAATGGCAGGCGGAGCGATCGCTGAGCCGTTGTGGGTGACCCGTATCGTCTCAAGGAGGAGCGGCACGCGTGCATCGGTGGCCACTGTGGCGCTGACTGGCGGCGTGGTTTCTGGAGGACCTGCCAGCTCGATCCAATGAGAACAGCCGGTTCCGAGGCCAAGCGTCATGGTGAGCATACTGCCGATCAATAGTCTTGGGAAAATCTGCCCTGTCATCGTGCGTCTCCTGATTTAGAAGAAGAATGAGAAGCCGCCAAAGGGGAGGCTGGCATTGAGTCCAAGGTTTGGGTAACGCGTGCCGGCATTGGAAATATGGTGAAAGCGATAGCCGATGTTGAGTGCGGCGTGGTCGGTGAGGAAGTAGGAGACCCCGAATCCTGCCGTCAAGACGAAGTTGAACCGGCTCGACTCTTCCGGGATCTTTCCTGCGAGATCGGTCCAAAAGGGACCTCCGGCGAATTCAGCATAGGGCCGGATCCGATCCAGTCCGACGAACGTATATTTGATTTTCGGGGTGAAGCCGAGGCCGTGCGTGAGAAACGGTTCCTGGAACTGGATATAGACCATCTCGGCCCCGATTGAGACCTGCCCGCGATACCACCCAGTGTCCCCTGGATCCGTGACGGTCATCATCCAGGAGGGCATGAAGGCTGGACCTTGCTGCTTGGTTGTGTGGTCTTGTGTGAGCCGATGGGGGAGCATGTAGCCGGCGGTGAGCCCCACTTCTTGCGTGCCGACGGTGATCGTCGGTGAGCCATCTGCGGCATAGGCGCCGGTCGTCGTCATGAGTGACCCAAGAGCCAATATGATGAGGATTCGAGTAAGTAATGGCATGCAACTTCCATGTCGGTATCCTGTGGCTATGTCATGGTGGACCTGACGCAACAGGGTGACTCTTCAAAGATAGCAGAGGATTGGATTCTGTCCAGAAATACGCTGGGTTTTTGTTTGCAGAAAGTGGAGGAATGTTGGACAGTGGTTGGAAGCTGTCAGGATAGACAGGAGAGCGAAAGAGAGACGCCAGGGGATTATTTTAGCTTCGCGAGGGACACCAAGTCGATTTGCAGCTCAGGCAGCTGGTATCGCAGGTCGAGCGAGACCACTCGTTCAAGACAGCGCCGTGCTGAAACACGATCCTGACGGGTGTCGTACAGCGTGGCAAGGAGTCGGAGCACAGCGGCTTCGGCTGGTTCGTTGCCGAGCTTGATGTAGTGTTCTGAGGCGTTGTTGAGACAACGTTCGGCTCTTGTCAGATCATCTTGGTCAAGAAAACACTTGCCGAGCTGGCTATAGGTCACCGCGAGTCCTTCTTCATTCCCGACGACACGATGATGGTCAAGAGCCTGCTTGAACGATGTCACCGCCTGTTCCCACTGCCTTTCGCGAGCCTCCTGCAGCGCGAGGTTGTTGTAGAGAATGCCCAGCGCGCGATCGTCATTCAATATGCGGAGGAGATCCAGGGCTTCAAGGTAGTAAGGGCGGGCTTTGTCTGGATGGCCGGCGCCGATGTGAAGATTGCCGAGATTTACCAGTGTATGGGCGATGGCTTGTTGATTCCGTTCTGTGCGCTGGATCGCGAGCACTTCCCTATAGCAAGCTTCCGCACGGTCTAGGTCGCCCGAGAGTGCGCAGACGTTACCCAGATTGCCGAGCGAATCGGAAAGGGCGCGGAGGTCATTGGCCAAGCGATCATCTGTGACTGCCTGTTCGTAGGCGGTTTTGGCTTGCGGCAGTTGGCCACGGTGGAGAAAAATTCGCGCGCGATGTTTGTCGTCGTCCGACATGAATCGGCTCTTGTGAGGAGGCGGGAAGTTTGCTACGTTGCGTTCAAAGATGGCTCACACCAACTGCAAACGCTGCGGCCGCGAATACATCTACCATTGTTGCGATGGGCCGGTCTGCATGCCCTGTCCTCATTGCGGGCACGATGAATCTGATCCAGAACCAGTAGCTGTCAGTGAACAGCGCTCTGCTTCTGACAATCCCTAACTCAGCACTCAGAACTTCGAACTCAGCACTTTTGGCGACTAGTCTCCGCCCTTCGGTGTGTCTTTCCGAAACTCGACGAGAGTTTCATCCTCTTCATCGAGCCCCAATCCATCTCGATATGACCCGTAGAGTTCGGTGATCTGCTCGATGTCTGTGGGATGCTTGCCGTCGGGAGAAGCCAGGAATGATTCGCAGAGCCTGAGGCCTGTCTGGAAATGATGGGCGATGGTCTCTTCGGTCACCTGCTGCCAGGTGATGAAGATACAGAAGGCCTGGAACGAGTAGGCCTGCGGGTAGCGAACGCCGAGAGCGAGCAAGGCTTCATAGGCCTCGCGAGCCGTCAATCCGGCGTTGGAGGAAAAAGTGCCTTCCAGTTCAACGGCCGTATCCCAGTCGGAGCCAAGCTCCGCTTCGGCTCGTCGGAAAGTATCTTGTGCGGCAAGCGCAGCGTCAAATTGCATACGTGACCTCAAATCTCTTTTTGGCAGGATAGGCGGAGAGGTAGGGGAAGGTCAAGGAGTAGGGTGGTGTGGATCTGGACACCAGATTGCTGCGGTCGAGTCGCCAAATGCCAAGGCTTTCTCATCAATATATCTAGTTCCAACCCATGCGCAAACCACAGCATCAAGTGCGTCTTCAAAACGTTTAAGCATGCGGCGTGCTGTTAAGGTGCTCGGCAGTTCGAACACACCCAATTCAGCTTGTAGCCCGTCCCGTATTTTCTCGAGTTCGCTCAGTATGGCCTTTCTGCGTTCGGATGCAGGAAGAGCTGGCCAATACTTTCGTGCCTTTGAAACTTTGTAGGGGACCCTGTAATCGCATCCCAGCAAGGATAACAGCGCAGGGTGAGGATAGACTTCGATGAGGCGATCAAGTGTGCCTGGAGGATCTGAATCTGTCGCGATTGGGTAGCCGACCGAATGAAATTCACGTGAGAGCGCGGCTCCCAGATCACCAGGACGATCCTTGCCGGGCGAGTGAGTTGAGCAGCCGCGTTTGCCGAAAGTTTTTGAAATCATATTATCCGCAGCCCGACGGCCGGTGATTGGAATCGTTGCAACCGGCATGTCGATTGCCACAACACTCAGATGCACCTTGGTCAAGCGAGCCGTTGCCTCAAGAAGTTTTGCAACAGGCGGAGCGCCGCCGGGAATGTTAGGGGCGTTCCAATCCACGGGAATACCATGGGACAAAGCGATGAATGTGTCATAACTTGGAGCAATCGCGATGCATTGCCATCCCACTGCGGTCCGCTGTGCAAGGGCCACACCGCTTGGCTGGTTTCTTGTCCATGCTGCATCAATTCCGAGAATAGCATCCATCGTATTCACCGCAAAGAGACACTAGGAGAGACGCGAGCCTACAGATAAGCCCAAAGCTTGTCCACTGGCGATACGACCTCTTCGGGTAGACCTTCTCAATTATGCGGATCAGTCCGACCGAACTCTGAAGACATTGATCCAGCTTCGCGTTTACTTTCCTTCCTGCGGCTCTGTAGACTGGGATCAACTATTACGATGGCCACCGAAATCCCCTTGTACCACGAACCAATTGAGCCTGTTTCGTCCGATCCTGTCGATCGGGTCATCCGCTATCACGTCCAGACCAAGCATCATTTCAACCGCTATGCTCGTGCGTTGGGGTATCTGGACTGGGCCAATCAGCCGGATCCATTTCGGCGGTTTGAAGGCGCACCGCTCGTCTCGCTGCCGCTGCTGAAGCCGGATGAGGAGCCAGTCTCGCCGGCCTATGATGCCATCCACCAGCCTGGGGCGGTTCCATGTCAGTCTGTCACGGTGCGGACTCTTTCCCGGTTCTTTGAGTTTGCTCTTGCTCTGTCGGCTTGGAAGAAAGCAGGGGAGTCGGAGTGGCCGCTACGGATTAATCCATCCTCAGGCAATCTTCATCCGACAGAAGGCTATGTGGTCATGCCTCAGATCGGGGGATTCGATCTCAAACCGGGGCTCTATCATTACGCGCCGAAAGAGCATGGATTGGAGTTACGCGCTGAATTTCCCGCTGAACAGATCGCTCGGCTGTTGGATCCGTTTCCTCCGGGTGCATTTCTTTTTGGTCTCACCTCGGTTCACTGGCGGGAAGCCTGGAAATATGGCGAGCGAGCATTCCGGTACTGCAACCATGATGTCGGCCATGCGATCGGCTCAACGCGGATTGCCGCTGCAACATTGGGTTGGAACATGGCGTTGCTGGATGGCATGTCACAGGAGACTATTGCGACACTGTTGGGGACCAATCGGGTGGAGGATTTTACAGAGGTTGAACCAGAACATCCGGA
>JBDTSF010000247.1:0-4131 GCA_039931295.1 Nitrospirota bacterium
GCGCTCATCCTTGTCGGTCACATAAATGTAGAACACCATTTCCGCGTCCGTCGCCAATTGGAGGCGTTGGATCGCCTCTTGTGCCATCGCGTCTTCCGAAAGCGCTAGAAACTCCGTCGTCATGATGCCGCCGGCCGTACCCTTCGGATACTTCAGCAAGTCGGCAACTTCCATGGAGTCCTCTTCTCGCATCAGCGAGAGAATCTCTTTGGCCCGTTCTTCCGGCAGGACCCCAAGGAGGTAGGCCGCATCATCTGGGCCGAGGTCTTTGATCAACCAGGCGATATCCGAGTGCAGCAGGTCCGCCAGCACCTGATTGATGCTGTCGCTGTCGAGCTCGCTGAGCACCTGCCCTCGCTTCGACTCGCCTCGCACCAGTTCGAAAACTTCCCGCTTTTCCTTGGGGGACGACAGATGCATAATGACTCGCGCCACATCAGCCTGATGCATCCGGCCCAGCATCTTCGCAAGATTGGTGATCGCACCTCGGTGCAGCAGCCGTTGCACCGACAACAGCACGATGTCGGATTTGGTCCTGCCTCGATCAGCCTGATCACGCAACGCGTCGCGGAGGAGGTCCTTATCCCCTGAGCGAGGGCGCGGATCCATCGGATTCAGTTCTGTCGTACGTTCCGTCGGCTGCATCACAATCTCGTTAGTAACCTAGTTCCATGAGGGCATGCTCATCTTCTCGCCACGACTCCCGCACTTTCACCCACAGCTGTAGAAACACCTTCATTCCAAAGATCTGTTCCATATCACGTCGCGCATCAGTCCCCACCGCTTTGAGTCTCTCGCCATGCTTCCCGATCACGATCGCCTTATGCGACTCTCGCTCGACCAGCACCGTCGCACTAATACGGGCCAACTTCCCCTCCTCGACGAATTCGTCGATTTCTACGGCAACCGAGTATGGCACTTCTTCATAGGTTTGGAGCAAAATCTTCTCACGAATCATTTCGGCCGCCAAGGTTCGCATAGATTGGTCGGTAACCGTATCTGCATCATATGCCGCATCTCCTTCTGAAAGATGGGCCACCGTCACGGATAACAACCGATCGACATTATCGCCAGTTTCAGCCGAAACCGGCACGACGTCCGTCCATTCGAATAACCTGGCATAGGCTTCCATCACGGGCAGTAACTTGAGCTTGTTGACCAAATCCACCTTGTTCAATACGAGAATGATCGGGCGTGGACGCTTCCTGACCGCTCCTTTCACATGGTCGAGGACCAGGAGATCGCCGGGGCCAGGGGAACTCGTCGTATCCATCAACACATACACAATATCTGCTTCTTCCAGCACGTCGACCGTGGTACGAACCATGCGACGATTGAGCAAATGTTGCGGTTTGTGTAAACCCGGCGTATCAAGCAAGGCAATCTGCGCACCCGGTGCATGCACAACCCCCAGAATTCTTGTCCTCGTCGTTTGCGGCTTGTCAGAGACAATTGCCACCTTCTGCTCAAGTAATCGATTGAGCAACGTCGATTTGCCAACGTTCGGTCGTCCAATAATCGCAACGGTGCCAAACTTCATGGAATTACGGGCGTGACCGCTCCTGTGATGGTGACGGAACCAATTGATACACAGTTTCACCTTTGCGCACGTAGCCAAGCTGCTCTCGCGCGAGCTGCTCAATTTTCGCGGGATCGTGCTCCAAACGATCGATATCCCCTCGAAGCGTGCGGGTCGTTCGTTGCAATTCCTGAAGTTCCATATCCAGCTGTTGAGCATGCTCACGCATGGAGAAGTAGCGCGGGAGCCCCATGTCGCCAAAAACCAGCACGGTTAGCAACAGCAGACACACAGCCACTCCGATATAATGCACAACCCGCACCATGCGGCGCTGCCAATCGAGCCACTGCCGTCCCCGATTCCGTTTGATCATCGCGACTCACCCGTCATCAGTGTCGAACCGGCACCGCCTCGCGACCCCGATAGACTGCATTCGAACCCAGCTCTTCCTCGATACGGAGTAATTGATTGTACTTCGCGACACGATCCGTTCGAGACAGAGATCCAGTCTTGATGAGCCCGCTATTGGTCGCGACTGCCACGTCCGCAATCGTTGTATCCTCTGTTTCCCCAGATCGATGCGAGATGATGGCCGTGTAGCCGGACCGCTTCGCCAGCTCAATCGCCTCCAACGTTTCGGTCAACGTGCCAATCTGGTTGAGCTTGATCAAAATAGAATTCGCAATTCCTTCCTTGATCCCCTTGGCAAAAATGTCCACATTGGTCACGAAGATATCATCCCCCACCAATTGAACCCGTTTGCCCAACTTCTCCGTCATCAACTTCCAGCCCTTCCAATCCAACTCGCTCAACCCATCCTCGATCGAGAGAATCGGATATCGATCGACAAGCTTCCCATAGTACTGGATCATCTCCTCGGACGAACGCTCAGGATTCTTTTCGGCTTCCAGAAGATACCGACCCTTCTCATAGAGTTCGCTGGCCGCACAGTCCAATGCGAGGGCCATATCACGCCCCGGCTTGTAGCCGGCGCCCTCGATGGCCTGCATAATCAGGCTGAGCGCTTCTTCATTCGATTGGAGATCTGGCGCAAACCCACCTTCGTCGCCGACCGCCGTGTTCAACCCCTTTTTCTTCAGCAACGACTTCAGCGTGTGAAACACCTCTGTTGCCATCCTGAACGCCTCGCTGAAACTCGCCGCACCCACCGGCATGATCATGAATTCTTGCAGATCCAATCGATTGTCGGCATGGGCTCCACCATTGATGATGTTCATGAGCGGCACCGGCAATACCCGCGCATTCGTCCCGCCTAGATATCGGTAGAGTGGCTGGCCCGTTTCCGCCGCCGCCGCCTTCGCCACAGCCAACGACACACCAAGAATAGCGTTGGCGCCGAGTTTGCCTTTCGTCTTCGTACCATCCAGATCGATCATGGCTTGATCAACACCGACTTGATCGAACGCTTCCCTCCCTAACAGTTCCGGCGCGATCAACTTACTGATATTCGCGACAGCCTTCGAAACGCCTTTCCCCATCCAGCGTTTCTTATCACCATCGCGCAGCTCAATCGCTTCTTTCTCGCCGGTGGAAGCCCCGGACGGCACCGCTGCCCTCCCACGCGCTCCACTCTCGAGTGTGACCTCTGCCTCGATCGTGGGATTTCCCCGTGAATCCAGAATCTGTCGTCCTTTGATCTCGCGAATCGTGCTCATGCTTCCCCCATCAGGCTGCTGAAAAAGACCCCCAACTTCGTTCTCGGTTCGACAAAATCCTCAACGTACCCCAGAGGGTACGCCTCCGATTTTCTCTCCCCTGCGGCCTCGTTGGCTGCCTTTTTGAGCAGCCTATCTAACCCCCCGTCAAATCTTCACGGCCTCCCCCAGTTTCTTCTTCAATAACTCATTCACTTTCCCCGGATTCGCCTTTCCACCGCTGGCCTTCATCACCTGGCCAACTAAGAATCCAAGTACTTGCTGCTTACCCTCTTTGAACTGGGCCACCTGCGTCGGATTCTTCGCGAGGACTTCGTCGATGATCTTGTCCAACGCCCCTTCATCGGAGACTTGCGTGAGTCCCTTCTCCTTCACAATCTGTTCCGGCGTCTTACCGCTGCTGTAGACTTCCGGGAAGATCTCGCGCGCGACTTTCAAACTGATCGTCCCTTGCTCGACCAACTGAAGAAGGCTGACGAGCCGTTCAGGCGAGACCGGGGAAGCACTCGCATCGGTCCCTGAATTATTCAGCTCTCTGCTGAGCTCGCCCATGACCCAATTACTGACGATCTTCGGTTGATTGAATAGCTTCACGCAAGCTTCGAAGTAGTCCGCCACTGCCTTCGACGCCGTCAAGACTCCAGCATCGTACTCAGACAGCCCAAACTCACTGACGAATCGTCTCATCCTGACTGCCGGCAATTCGGCTACATACTTGCGGCAGCCTTCAATCCATTCCTCGTCCAGTTTGAGCGGCACCAGGTCTGGATCAGGAAAGTAGCGATAATCGTGGGCCTCCTCTTTCGAGCGCATCACCACCGTCTCGCCACGTTCGAGATTCCAAAGACGGGTCTCCTGGTTGATCTTGCCGCCCTCGTTCAACACCTTCGTCTGGCGCTTGATCTCGTATTCGATGGCATCCTTGACGAACTTGAA
>JBDTSF010000248.1:0-2751 GCA_039931295.1 Nitrospirota bacterium
CGGCCATCATCACTGAGAGGCTGCGGGGGAGTTGCCGCCGGAGATTCAATAGTCCTCACGCCTCTCGACTTTCACACGATCACGGCTCGTCCCGTGAAGACGGCGGAGATCATCACTGTCCACCAGACACGGCGCCCGCTCAAGCCGATGCGGGATCATCCGTGGCGGAAACGGCTACGGCCGGAACGCGAACAACATCCGGCAGCGGCCATCACATAACCCGGACATTTCTACAGTGGGTTGACACTCATTCCTCCAACGCTTGATGCATCGACGGGCGCGTGCGACACTATACGTATGACTGCCCTGGCCTCCTATCAACATCTCCGCTCACGATTGCATCTGGCCCTCGGACTGAATGCCGTCATTATCGCCGCCGAGTTTGGCGGCGGATGGCTGTTCAACAGCATCGGACTGATGAGCGATGCGGGGCACAACCTCGTCGATCAGGGCTCGCTCTTTCTGGCGCTGTACGCGCACATCTTCACCAGGAGGCCGGCCAGCGAAACGAGAACCTTCGGCTACCATCGCGCCGGTGTCATTGCTGCGTTTCTCAACTCGTTCATCCTATTGCTGACGGCGCTCGGCATTACCCTCGTGAGCCTCAAGCGGCTTCTGCAGCCGGTCCCCGTCGATGGCGGCTGGATCATGATCATTGCCGCCGTGAGCTTTGCGGCCAATCTCAGCATCGCCTTGCTGCTCCAGCACGGAGCGAAAGACGACCTGAACATCCGCAGCGCGTTTTGGCACATGCTGGGCGATGCCTGGGTCTCGCTCGGCGTGGTGCTGAGCGGCGGTGCGATTCTGTTGACGGGCTGGACGGTGCTCGATCCGCTCATCAGCCTCCTCGTGGTCGGCGCCATTCTCTATGGTGCCTGGCCGTTGTTTAGAGAATCGCTGGACGTCTTGTTGGAATCAACCCCGCCGAAGATCAGCGCCTCACACGTGGCGGCAACCATCGAGGCGATCCCCGGCGTGAAAAACGTCCACGACCTCCATATCTGGGCAGTCGAGCCTCGCTTGATTATGATGACCTGTCATATACTCGTCGAAGGGGACGATTCGGCACTGACCAATGACCTGCTCCATGTCATCCGTGCTCGGGTCAGCACGGATTTCGGCATCAAGCATCTGACGATTCAGATGGGAACCACCTGTTGCCAACCGGACGAGATCCACTGCGATCTCACCACGTTGGCTACACAGCACCAGGATGAAGGGCTCGTACATGTGCATCATTGATCTATCCGCATGGCGCGGGGACATACTCGTACTTGTTACGCCTCTCACCCATTGAGACGATGATCAAAACCCCAATCCCCTTTTATGTCCTCTGTGGTTCCCTCGGCGCGGGAAAAACCACGCTCCTGATGCGCCTGCTCGAATATTGGAAGAGCCAGGGCAGGAAGGCCGGCGTGTTGATGAACGAAGCTGGGGAAGTCAGTATCGACGGTCCGCGCGCGGGCACTATCGCCGAACAAGTGATGAACCTCGCCGGAGGCTGCGTCTGTTGCGATACGAAGGAAGATTTGTCCTGGGGGATTGCGCAACTGGTGAGGGACTATGAGTCGGATGTCATCGTTCTGGAATGTTCAGGCATGGCCGATCCAGCCGAAGTCATCGATGGCGTCACCGATCTCTATACCGCACAGCTGACACACTTAGAAAAAGTCATCGCCCTCCTGCATCCGATCCCCACCGACCGGGAGAGTATGGGGGGCTTCGTCACCAAACAGGCGATTCGCTGCGCAGACGAACTCATTCTCAATAAACGCGACCTCTATGTTCCGGGGCATTGGGAAGCATTCAAGACCTCGATCATCGAACAAAATCCCTACGCGCGGGTCTGGGAAACCAGCCACGCCAGGATCGATCCCTCGTCGTTGCTGGAGCCAATCATCCGCACGTTGCCAACCGCGACAGTGAATGTGGAATTCGGCGTACCGCGCTCGGCCGCCACGAACAAACGGGCGTCGTATCATCCCATCGCGACAACGGTTCGGCTGCCAGGACCGTTGAACCTTGTACGATTCCTGACCTGGATGAAGACCCTGCCTCCTGAACTTGAGCGAGCGAAAGGATTCTTCCGCTTCGCCAAGGGACCGGAGCTTCAAGAGTTTCAATACGCCCCACCTGGCAACGCAACGATTACGCCGATCACATTGCTCGACGAACCGAGCCACGCAATCGTGTTAATTGGGCGAGGCTACGACCAGGAGCGCTGCCAGGCAGACCTGTTAGGCTGTCTGGAAGGCTAGCTTGTAGGGCTGGCCATTGAAGAGCGGACACGAGAATAACGCAAGAGCAGCCATGCAACTCCGGCTCCGAATACACCGCCAATCACCCAACCTCCCAACACATCCGTGACGTAATGGGCTCCTATATACACACGCGACAGACCGATCAGGCCGACCAACGGCCAACTGACCCAGCCGGATCGAGGATAGAGCAGATGGAAAAATGCCGCTGCCGTCGCAGTGTTAATCGCGTGATTCGAGGGAAATCCGAACGTCTTGCCGCAGGCCTCTATCTGGTGGATATCCGGCAGCGCCATACAGGGTCGTGGGCGAGCCGCAAGATCTTTGATCCGCGCTCCAACGAAATCCAACAGGCCGATGGACCCTGCCAGCACGGGAGCTGCCAGTAACACTTCCCGCCACGACAGCCACAACCAATAGCCTACCAGCAAGATGCCAGGAACCCACAGCAGGCTCGATCGAGAGAGACCAAGCGCCAGTTCGTCTAACCAGG
>JBDTSF010000249.1:0-3344 GCA_039931295.1 Nitrospirota bacterium
CGGGGGCGGGCTTTCAAGAACGAGACTTTCCCGCTGGCCAGGCAGCTGTAATGGACAAAGTCCTCGCACAGGGCGCAACGAGACCAGCCGCCACTGAAAAATGTTTTGTTGCGATAGAGTTCTTCCTTACAGACCTTGCAGGAGCGGGCTTCAATCCCTAATAGCATCGGCTCCCATTCTCCGCCCGCGTTTCTAATACTCATAGGACGAAGTATAGCGAAGGCGCGAAGGGTGAGCAAGGGCCTAAATGCCTGCACGCCTAGAAAGGGCAGGTTCACATTGTCTATCAGGTCGAGTGCCGACTTGGGGATGAATCCATGCCCTGCCTGCTTTTCACAGGGGGGGGTAGATCACATTGATGGAATTGGATGGCACGGCCTGGCGATGAAGGGAAAACAGTGGGATTGAAGAGGAAGGCTAAGACGTTGCGCGTTTTTGTTGGATCGCGTGGAAGCGTTGGACCATTCCGTCCCAGATGAACGCATGCAGCCGGAGGTTTGCGGCACGTTCCACTTGGATGAATTCGATCCCGGCCAGATTGCCGTTCACCCACCGCACATAGGCCTCATCGATCGGCAGCGACTCGGGTTGATCGGGGAGCATGAGGCGCAATGCAATACGCTGGTCTGCCAGCAGAGGTTGATCAGCTTCGATCGTGCATCCCATCGCCGAAAGATTCGTAATTGTTCCTTCGCCGACTGTCGCGGTCACACAGTACATGGTCGGGTAAGTGACTGGCAGGCGATAGAGGCTGCGTTGGTAGGGTCTGGTCTGTTCCATCGAGGAGCAGAGTGTACGGAGTCTGAAGGTTGGAGGGTATTCCTCAATAGAGGGGGAGGGGAGGACAGTCGTGCTGCGGCCGCTAAAGCCAGAGCCCTGTTGCTTGCCCTAGTGAAGCGCTGCTTGGCGCAGCAACTAGTTCCGTTTCGACTCATCGTCGAACGGAACGTCGAACAGGCTGCGCCACCCGTAAGAACGGGCCGCGGCGCTTCGCTATGGCAAGAATTCCAACGGGGCTCCGATACCCGCAGCAGCAGTCACGACTGTCCTTGAGAGGATAGAACATGGAGGGTTGGAAGGAGGAGGGGGGCCGTCTGGTCGTCCTCCTGCTCGCGGAACGCGCACGATTAGAATGTGCTCGTTCGATGCGCGCATTCGAGGATCAATCAGGCCGCCCCCTAAGAAGAGTGGAAAGACGGAAAGTGCGGAGAAAGATGCGGCCAGGTGCCCTTCTTGCTCGCAGAACGTGCACGATAAGAATGTGCAAGAGCGCGTCATGGGCGCTCAGGGTTGGGCGGGTGAGAATGTCGCGCGCAGTAAAGGGCAATCTCGGCCACTCCCTCTAAGAAAAAATATAAGGAGTCGGAAGGCCCTCGCCACGGTTAAAGGGCGCGTCCGGGGTGGGCGGGTGAAAAAACGCGCACGTAAGGGATCAGCCCAGCCGCCCTAGTTAAAGAGTAGGACGGGGATAGCATCCTTGCCCTGTATGAAACAAGCGTATAGGATTTGCCGCGATCAATTAAACCACAGGGCTCTGACCCCTCAAAAGATTTCATAGTCGTATCAAGTAAGTTAGTGGTCATCATTAGTCAGGTTGATTGATATGCCTGAATTTCGAGATCGCGCACAACAGTTCGCGTCGACCGCCCAACGAATTGCCAATTTGAGGGGCGCGGTTGAAGAAGCCGCAGTCTTGGCTCAGGCAAAGGCTCAACTGATTGAAACTGGCTATGATAACTGGAATAGCGGCACAGATCTTTTTACATTGACACTGGAAATTCCTATTCCCACGTATGCTGCGATTGAAGGTTCCCGAGAGAAACTCGAGAGGGCACTTCTAAAAAGGGTGCAGGATTTAATCCGTACCGAAGCCGGTGTTGCAATTACTGAGGTAGTGATAAGTTCGACCCTAGCTGAGCCTGAGCCAAGCCAGCCTCAGCTAGGCGTCCAATCCCAGGAAGATCCCGCGCCTGCTTTTTGGACGCCAGGCCACTTCCGTCTATTCATAACTCACCCATCAAAGGTAAAACAGTTCGCACACGATCTAAAGGCTGCCTTGGCTGGGTATCAAATTGCGGCATTCGTTGCTCACGATGACATTGAGCCGACTCGTGAATGGCAGGCTGAGATTGAAAGCGCCTTGCGCACCATGGATGCATTGACAGCTCTTCTTACTGAAGACTTTGTGGTTTCGAAATGGTGCGACCAAGAAGTTGGTATCGCGATTGGGCGGGGCAAGCTCGTCGTTCCGGTAAGGGCTGGGGCTGATCCTCATGGATTCTTGGGTAAGTACCAGGGTCTTAATGTACAGACTCTTAACTCATCCGATATAGCTCGAAAGATCTTTGAAATTATCGTGAAACATGATCATTCAACTCCTCGTATGGCAGATGCTCTGATTGAGAGACTCTCTGGATCGAGTAGTTACGTTAATGCAAAACGTACAATGGATTTGCTAGAGGCTCTTCCTCGTCTCAATTCCGCCCAAGTGTCTAGGCTTATTGCCGCGGTGGAGGAGAACTCACAGGTCAAGGAGGCATTTAGGGTGCCCAGTCGCGTGACCGAGTTGGCAAAGAAGATAGGTCAGCCAGATGCATCTTAATAACTTGATATTGTGGGGATGCTAACTGGGCTGGCCGAGAAAATGTCGCTGGGGGATTCGCGGTAGACCACACCTAGGAGTCGCTACAGGTTGCTCAAAAAGGCTAGCCAGCAAGGCCGCAAGGAGTTCGTACCACGAGGCGTACTGTTTGCGGTACGTTGAGGGGAACGGGCGACTGAGAACGCAGTTGGGAGCCTTTTTCAGCAACCTGCGTTAGTCGGCTTCTGGTTCTGCGCTGCCGTGTTGATGACTCACCCGGTCCTCGTCGAACATCTCCGCCATTTCTTCGGCGATCATGTCACCATCGTCTTGAATGGCAATGAGCGGGATTTCTTTTCTTGGCTTGGCCACTGGCTCTGGCGCGGGAGTTTCGGGGGTTGCAGCTGGAGTTTTTGGTGTCTCACTCATGTCGAGATTATACACCACGCAGGGGGTAAAAAGGGGAGTTATTCAAATGCCTCCAGGGAGGATTGTTCCGGGTATGTGTTCTGGCACGAGGTGCAGGTCAGGAAATAGATGGACTCCCTGACGGACATTGTGGCGCGAAAATTGAGGCTCACGCCTTTGTGATTGCAGGTCGGACAGGACATCTCCTTGAGCCGATAGGGAATGTCTGGCTGTGTGCGAAGGTAAAACTCCATGTCAGTGTAGATCGGGAAAGTATAGTAGCATTTTCGGCAAATACCGCGCCATTCACCATCTGCCTGCATAGAGCGTTCATCGATTCCAAAGCTTGATCCCT
>JBDTSF010000250.1:0-11455 GCA_039931295.1 Nitrospirota bacterium
TATGTCCTGCGTTAAAGGCATTGGAGCGTGGACAGACATTGCCGGACTCGCCAAAACTGGCTGGGGACGTCGCCTCTTGGAGTCAGATCATCCGGAATCTGGAGGAGCGCCGTCGCGAGAGTGAAGAAGGACGGATCAACTTGGAATCCGACATGCGGGATCGGGAGGCCTATGTCGGTCGGTTGACACAACAAATACAAGCGTCGATGGAGGAAATTAAAGCCGCGCAGACCTGTTCTCAGCAACTCCAACAAGAACTGACTGCCTGCAGAGAGGTCCTCGCGAAGATTTCCGAGATTGCCTCGGAGGTTGGGAGCTATGAGAGCCAGCTGAAGTCTCTCGCAGGTGAGGTGATAGCAAAGGGCTCACAGCTCGACAAGCTCGCTCAATCTTTTAGGGAGGTCTCGACGGTATTGAAAGCGCTTGCCAAGACCCCTGCCATCTCCTAAGTTCCTGTTGCGGATTGATCAAGGCGTTGCCGCCGCCCGCCCTGCCAGCAAGCCCGTTGCCCATGCCCATTGGAAATTGAACCCGCCGATTCGGCCGTCGCAGTCGAGTATCTCCCCGATCAGATAGAGGCCTGGCACCAACTTGGATTCCATCGTCCTGAAACTGGTCTCTTCGAGAGGGACCCCACCCGCCGTCACTTCTGCGTAGTTCCAGCCGCGATCCTGCATGATGGGAAAGCGAAACTTGGTCAGTGCGGTGAGCAGACGATCTCGGTCTTTTCTCGGCAGTTGTGCAACCGCCGTCCTGGGATCACACCCGACATGGGAACAGAGCGCCTCGGCAAACCGCTCCGGTATCTGTTGAGCCCATGTCTTTAGCAATGATCGCCGTGGATTATCCGTCGCTTGCTTCATAAGCCACGACTTCGCCTCTTCTTGCGTCTGACTGGGCAAAAAGTTTCCATAGACTTCGACGGCTACTCCCTGCTCATGCCCGAGTGTCCAGAAGCGGCTCGCGTCCATTACGACTGGGCCACTGACCCCGAAGTGGGCCCAGAGCATGCTTCCCGTTCGGCAGTCGACTTTGCAATCCTTCACAACTGTGGCTAACTCGACCTCCTGCGAGAGGCCCGAGAGGTGCTTGTGGAACATCGTATCATCAAGAACGAGCGGCACTAGCGCCGGGGCGGTGGCCGTCACGTGATGGCCGAGTCGGCGAGCGAGGGTATAGCCAAACCCGTCGCTCCCGGATTTGGGGATCGATCGGCCCCCGGTCGCCAGAATGACCTTCCTAGAGCGCAGAGTTCCGTGAGCATGATGAACTACGAACCCGGTTTGGGGACCAGGAAGAGGATCGACGCCCGTCACACGATGATCAGAATGAATGATGACGCCCAGCGCACGACATCGATTGACGAGTGAGGTCAGGATAGTTCGCGCCTTGTCGGTTACCGGAAAGAGTTTGCCGGTCTCTTCGCGCTTGAGTTCAACACCTAGCGAAGCAAACCATTGGATGGTTGCCTCGACCGGGAATGCAGCCAGCACGTTCTTAATAATGCGGCGATTGCCAAAGAAGTCGATGGGCGAGACGACCTCGTGCGTGACATTACAGCGACCGCCTCCGGAGACCAGGATCTTGGCGCCGATGGTTTTTGCACCATCGAGCAGCACGATCCTCCGGGCGTGACCATCCCTTGTCGCCGCCTCTGCAGCGAAAATCGAGGCTGCCAACCCGGCGGCGCCTGCCCCGACTACTACAACATCATGCACATCGTCATGTATAGACATTAGAGGGTTTTAACTGCCAGTTAACACCATATTAATCTTGTAATGTTACAGTCCCCCTCGTGAAAGGCAGACTTGTCGGGGCTGGAACACTTGAGAGTAGGAGGAGAGCACGATGATTTGTCAAAAATGCAAAGGGTTGATGGTGAAAGAGTGGCGACCGGAGTTTTCGCAGGAAGCTGCGGTGCTCCGTTGTATCAATTGCGGCCTGGTCCTCGATCCGTTGATTGCGCAGAATCGCGTGACCACATTCCCTGCCAAGGAGCGGGCTCTGAAGGCGGCGTAATAGTTCCTTCAATCTTGTGAGCCTGTTCGGACAGCGTGGATGACTGACTCAACCCACTGAATTGGGCAAGTGTGGACGTGGCGCTCGTGGTTAGACCGAAAACTCCGCCCATAAAAATGTGTGATCTGAAGGGTCTTTCGCTCGCCGCGGCTCGACGTCCGCCTCTACCCTGAGACAATGCTCTGCCAGCGAGGCCGTCGCCAGAATATGGTCGATGCGCCAGCCCTTGTTCGCTTCCAGTGAGCTTGGCGCCCGGTAATCCCAGAACGTATATTGCTGCCGATGTGGGTAGAGTTTCACGAACACATCCTGAAATCCCCACGCCAGGGTGTATTCATAGGCTCGCCGTACCTCTTCGTGATAGCAGACATGCTTCAGATGTTTTTCCGGGCTATGCACGTCCATCGGTCGCGGAGCCACGTTCATGTCGCCGCACCAGATAGCCGGTTTGTTGGGCGACAGATGCTTCTCAAAATACTTGCGGAGCCGATCATACCAACCAAGCTTGTATTGATACTTGGGTGAGTCGATCTCGAAGCCCTGTGGCACGTAGGTATTGACGATGGGGATTCCCTTGATCACCACGCGCAAGAGCCGGGCATCCTCCGTTTCTCCTCCATCATCAAACCCATAGGCTATCGATTCCGGTTTCTCCCGGCTCAATATTGCCACGCCGTTGTACGATTTCATTCCTCGGTAAGTGATGTGGTATTCCGACTCAGCGAGTGCCAGTAGGGGAAATTCACTGTCTTGGACCTTGGTTTCTTGAAGGCAGAGTACATCGGGCTTGTGTTGGGCAAGCCAGTCGAGCACGATCGGCATACGCTTTCTGAGCGAATTGACATTGAATGTCGCGACTTTCATGGCCCCCCTCCACATACACTTCAGCCGCCGCATCCTAGCAAAAGGCTCATGAGGGGAACAAGACGAGTGATCTCATCCTTGCCGCAGACGCAGCAGCGGAAGGGGCCATCTCAGACTTTCCGGTGATCCCCCGAAGAGTGTTCTTCCTACCTGGCCTCAACATGAGTTGTTTCCTAACATAAACAAGCCCTCAGGAGGAAAGACCTCCCGAGGGCTCGGCAATCTACGAATACGACCACGAGAATTTAGGGTGCGGCAACAGGAGTAGCTGGAACTGCTGCTTTCATGTCTTGTCCCATTGACTGCGCGGCGCCCTGAGCCTCTCCAGCTTTGGTTTTTGCCATATGCTTGTGCGCCTTCACTTTCTCCTTCATTTCATGGCGCTTCGCTTTCATCGCATCTTTTCGGGCTTTCATCTTGCCCTTCATCTCTTCCTTCTTCGCTGTCATATCGCTCTTCATCGCATTTTTCTCAGCCTTCATCTCGTCTTTCATCTTGCCCATCTCGCCTTTCATGGCATCGTCAGCCAGGGCCAGCGAGCTGGTTCCCATCAGGCAAAGTGCGGCAAACGCGACGACGATCGATTTCTGCATGCAACACCTCCTGGAATAGAGAGTAGTGATGGTTCCGACGCAATCAAAAGACAGCCTGCGCTCCATTTTCAATCCTGTCAAGAATTAGCCCAGGAATCGACGTGTCGTATGCCCAGGTCATAATCATGGGCCAACCCGATTTCGGCTCTTGGTCCTGCAAAATGTGCATCACTCATACGTGCATGTCTGGCTGAATCCAGTGCGGTGTGAAAATCTATATTCCGTTGTGGTGCAGGTCTATGTGTTTCGCCGATCGGCAATCGCGAGTTGAGGCGAACCCTCTATGGCGCCCATGACCTGGCCGGGAATCTCTATGAGTGGGTGGCTGAGAGCGATCCGACCGAGCATGCGCCGAACGTCGGGTTTCGGTGTGCCCAAGATGTGCCGACCCTGCCGTAGGCCCAGCGGCTACCGGGCCGACTTGCTCGCGCGTGGGGGTGGGTTGCTCGTGGGCTGCCCGGCCAGGACAGGATAGACCACGCCGGCGAGCGCGCCGCCCAGGATCGGGGCCACCCAGAAGAGCCAGAGTTGTTGCAGCGCCCAGCCGTCGGCAAAGACGGCGGTGGCGGTGCTGCGCGCCGGGTTCAGCGAGAGATTGGTCACCGGGATGCCCGCCCAATTGATCAGCGCCACGGCTAGGCCAATGGCCAAGGGGGCAAAGCCCTGGGGGGCGCGGCTGTCGGTGGCTCCGAGAATAATGAGGAGGAAGAAGAAGCCGAAGATGGTTTCGGCGCAGAAGCCAGCCAACAGGGAATAGCCGGCCGGGGAATGGTCCCCGTAGCCGTTGGACGCGAAGCCGCCGGGGACGAACCCGGCCCGTCCGGTGGCGATGAGATAGAGGACCCCGGCCCCCAGAATCCCCCCGAGCACTTGGGCGGCAATGTAGCCCGGCACCTCGTGCGCCGGGAACCGCTTACTGACCATGAGGCCGACCGTGACGGCGGGATTAATATGGCAGCCGGAGATATGGCCGATGGCGTAGATGATGGTGACCACGGCCACCCCGAAGGCGAAGGCGATGCCGACGATGCCGATGCCGAGTCCCGGCAGGCCGGCGCTCAGCAGCGCACTGCCGCAGCCGGCAAATACGAGCCAGAAGGTGCCGAGTGCTTCGGCGGCAAGGCGTCGTCCCATCCTGATTCCCCTCCGTGTGACTCCCGGTGCGCACTATGCCGTGGGGCATGCAAAAGTGCAAGCGGGGGCGGGACGGACGACCGACCGTCGGGCGGCCTTATGGGCGGGCGGCCAGCACTAGATTGAACAGAGGTTACTCAGGTCGCGCGGGTAGCTGGAGCGGAGCGGATGGATCTGCGATATTCGGAAGGGGGCGGGGAGTTTCATTCTGGCGTTCGAGTTTTTCTATGACATCTTGCTTGAGTTTTGTAGGTTCCTCAATTCGATTTTGGCGCTGTAGCGTTCCCAATTCAGCTGATTTCCGGGCATTCAACTCCACCATGTCTGCCTCATCCCTGACTAGGGTTGGGGTCAGGAACACGAGCAGGTTGAGCTTCTCGGTCTGTTGGCTTTGGAATTTGAACAGCCAACCCAAGAACGGGATATCGCCCAACAGTGGAACCTTTCGCTCGCTGATGGTGATGTTATCTCGTACAAGCCCACCGATGACGATCGTCTGTTGATCTTTTGCGATGGTGGTCGTCTCCATCGATCGTTTGGTCGTGGTGGGTCCGACCGGGATGCTGGCCGTGCCGCTTCCGATCGTTTGCGCGACATTCTCTGCGATCGCGGTAAGCTCCTGCTTGATTTCCAATCGAATCAGATCATTCTCCATGACTTGAGGCGTGATTTCCAGCGTGACGCCGACATCTTTTCGCTCGATCGTGACGAGGGTCCCACCCGTGATTCCCTGGGCCTGACCAGTAGGGAACGGACGATTTTCACCCACGACGATCTTGGCCTTTTGGTTATCTGCGGCGAGCACTTGGGGAGTCGACAGAACATTCGTGTCTGTCAGGTTCAGCAACAGTTGTAGGAAGGCCCGAACGTTGACCGTGTTGAGAACCGATAGCCCTCCAGTTGCAGCGGCCACACCAGTCCCAGTAATGGCTTGTGCGATGGTTGCCAAGTTTTCTGGCGCAGTATTGAGTGACGCAATGCCTGCGAGCGAACCGCTCTTGCCCGCACCTATGACCTGAATAGGGTCGCTCCCTATTTGCCTGAGCCGGTCGACCTGCACCTCTAAGATGACGGCTTCGACAAAGACCTGATTTCGGCGGGTATCGAGGTCTCGCATGACGGACAGCAACTTCGTGTAGGCGCTTTTTGTCGAACTGATGACGATCGAGTTCGTCGCCTTGTCCGCAAAGACCTGGACGGGAGCTTCGAATTCGCTCAAGGGTCTAAATAGCGGCCTGGTGCCCGGTGTTGCCTGCACCACGGTCTGAGATCGGGCGACGAGATTGGTCAGGATGGCGGCAAGGTCGGTCGCATTGGCGTTTTTGAGTTTATAGACGTACGCCCCTCGTTCAGGAGGAAGTTCGCCCATCGCGACGATTTGATGAACATTCCCTTTCGCGATTATAGCCAGACGACTGACTTCGAGCGCCGCCACGAACATGCTGTAGGCTTGGTCGGGGGTAACCTTGGTCGGGGAATATACGCTGAGTTTCCCTCCGGCCTTTTTGACCACTTCGTCCAAGACGAAATTCTTACCGGTTAATTCACTGATGAAGCGCACAAAAACAGAGAGTTCGACATCATTGAAGTCGAGGGAGACGCGTCCTGAGTTATTTCCTCCAGACTCAGCCCGCAGGGTTGGTGGAAGCAGCCACCCACTCAGTGCTGCCAGTAGACAGACGAGCGAGGCGTGCTTGATCCACTTCGATTGTCCGAAACAGAAAAAATCCATGATTCCTATAGCAGGTACGTGGAGAGACCGATCATCCCCTGGAACCGATCGAGCATGAAAATGGGAATAAAGAACGGTACCATAAGGCTTGTCATCGACACAATCAACTTGCGTTTCTGTTCCATGAGAGTTGCTTCAGCGGCCTCGATCAGACGGTCGGATCTGCGGCTCGATTGCTCGACATTTTGCGGGAATATCTACTCCCTATTCAGGACGGACAAGCTATTGAAGCGCTGCTGTGCAGGAATAGTTTTTTCACAACCTGCTTAGCGCCCCTCCTGCCTGCTGAACAGTGGTCCATGCTGTTCGGACTTTCATACAGAAGGACCAGTCCATGTGCTTGTGTTCGCCCGTCATCGCTTCCCGCATACGCTCTCTCCCGGAGATTCTTGACAGGCTTGTCCATTTTGAAAATGAGCGAGAAATAAGAATGAAAAATGGGCTAAACTCCTTAATAATCAATGATCTTCGAAATTCACACGACGACCATAGCGGCACTAGGATTGCACCTCTCATCTCAGTTTGCCCATCTCATGCTCGTACGAGATCGAACGGACTCGAAATCTGCTGCAAGTTGGCCATGGGAAACACTTCGCATCTTTCGATGATCTGCTAAGGTTATAACGTGCGGACCGATAAGAAACCTTCTCAAAAAACTGACAAGAAAGCTCCCTCTCGAGCGCATAGCCGGGGTGTGATCGGCTACGGCAAGAAAAGTGTGCTTCTGGAAGAAGCCATCACCCACATGAATGCCGGCAAGTATGGCCGGTCGTCCGCTGCGTTAAAAGAGCTGCTCGCCCTTGATCCTCAAAATACGGAAGCCCGGCGACTCTTTGCGACGCTCCACCTACGACTGGGTAGCCTTGTTACGGCGCGGCAGGCCTTTGAGGCCCTCGCCAATGAAGCGATCGAGCGGCAAGACTTATGGCTGGCCGAATCCTTGTTGCGAGAGTATTTGGCTGCAGGACCGCGCTGCGTGCCGTTCCTCGAGCTCCTGGCCTATGTCTACGATGAAAAGGGAGACGCCATGGCTGCGGTGGCCGAATTAGGGAAGGCCATCGACATCCTTATCGAAGATCCAGACTCTGACAATCCCAAGAAGCCCTCTCAGCTTTATACAAAGGTACGAGCGCTTGCGCCAGCAAGCCCGGTGTCGATCAAGTTCGCCTCTCTCTTCGACATACAAACAGGCGAGCTTCTTGCTCCTCATCCACAGGCTCCTGCCGAAGCGGCGCCAGTGGAAGCCGATGCCTCCCTGCATCTCCAGAGCGAAACCCTCTCTATCTCCGAAGAATCTCAAGCGATCTCTAATGTGATGCCGTGGGAGCGGCTCGACGGGGCTCCTCCGAATGAGGAGGCTCCGCCACCCATTTCATCGAGTCCCATCATCGAATCGCTCGATTCGCTGGATGTGGTGATCGATCCGAGGATGGCCGGTTTGGTTACCCAGGAACTGGAGATTCCGTTATCCGAATCTACTGGACCAATCCAGGAGGACAATCGCCTCGATCAGGAAATGGGGCCATCAATATTGACGGTGCCTTCCCTTTCAATGAATGGGCATCGTGATGATGAGGTGAAACATCCGATTGTCGAAGCTTCGCCCTCAGTCGAGGAGCGACTGAGCCCTAGCTCTCCAGAAAATTACACAGGAGATGGAGCGAGAGTCGTGGTCTCTTCCGTCGGATCGCCGGGATTATCTTTTCCCATGCCTTGGGAGCAAGTAGAGAATGCCACGATCAAGATTGAGGAAACGATCCCGCCGCCGGCTCCATTGGCACAATCGGAAGAGGCACCCCTGTCGGGAGGCGAATCCGTTTTTGCTTCGTCCGCTATCACTCAGCCTGAACCTGTATTAGAACAGTTGCCGAGTCCAACTCCCGTGCTGGATATGACCGAAGCTCGAGAATCGATCTTTGCGGCGGAGCCGTCAACGATCCCCGATATACCTCAAGAGCCTGAAGTCTCAACCCCGCCCGCCACAGATCCCTCCCCCACGGCCCCGTTTTCATGGAACACCATCTTCGACGGCGCATGGAAGTTTGCCGAAGAAACGCTGTCGCCAAATTCACCGGCCGCATTGTCCAAGTCGGATACGACTTCACAGGATACGAAGGACATAGAATTAGTTCAGCCGGAACCCGTAACAGACTCGGTATTCTCCGCCCCCTCCAGTCCTTCAACTCCAGAACCGCTGGTTTCATTCAGTGATCCCGAGCCGCTGCCGGACACTCACCCTTTGATCTTGAGTGAAGTGAGTGGCTCGATTACAGAAATACCTGCGATCAGAGCGTCTGATCTACCATCCTCACCTGCGGCTGTTCTTTCAGAAGCACCCGTGCAGCTAGAGGAGCCACCAACTGTATCGAGCGATGCCCCAAGCTCCTTCAAGATGGACGTTCCGGGGCCTCCTCTGTCAGAGCTAACCGAACCCGCTCGAGAACCTGAATCAGTTTCATTCTCGTACTTTACGCAGCCGCAGCCTGTGGCCCCATTTCCGGAAGCCTCCGCTCCAGAACCCTCACATTCAGAGGTGATTCCGGAAGCGCTACCCGCGCCTGCACAGGCTTCCACGGAGCCCCCCGAAATGCCCGTCCCACTATTTACGGTTGTCTCGGATCCTCCACCCTCCGTGACACCAAGCGCTGCGCCATCGATGGAGATAGTGTCGCCTTGGAGTACCGGCGAGGTCGAGGTTCAGCCACATCGTCCATCTGAAAAGAAACGAAACTGGGACAAGGAGAAGGGGGATATCCCACTCGATCTGGCGGTTTCATTGCCAGTGATCGAGGCATCGGCTGCATTAGCCGCTGAATTGTCACGTAGCGGTGGGTGGGCGTCGGTTCCTTCTGAAGCGGCCCCTCCTGTCGTAGCGGTGGCTCCCATTCCGGGAAAAGTGGTTCCTCCGGAAGATACGAGACCGGAGTGGGTTCGGGCGAGTGAGTCGATCACATTTGTGAGCACTCCTCCACCGTTTACTGAGATGCGGGAGGATCCTGGTGCAGAATCTATTCACTCAAAACCAGAGCCTGTCGGGTCGGTTGCTGCGTCGGTCGTGGATGTACTTTTTGACTCAACAGGTGAGCATAGCCAGGTTCTTACGCAGGATCGTCTGGCAACGCCGCGGCCGCAGGTTTCCAGGAAAATGGCGAGGGTCCGCAACGGCGTCTCGTCGTTTATCGGGTCGTGTTTTTCGACAACGCGATCGATGGTGTTGTTGTGTGTGGGGTTGGTGTTCTCCTGTGTGATATTGACGGTAATCGGCATGGGGGCGGTCGGATTAGCCTGGACCCTGATGGAAGCTCCCCCGTCGTCGACCTATCGGAACCTGACAGCAAGTCCTCCACAGGCACTCACCGATTCAACAAAAAACGGGTATTTCTTGCTGCTCGGATTCGATGTTCCCGGGGGACAGAATCCGATCCGAGCGGGTTACGAGCGTAGTGCGGAAGAGACCGATTCCCGAGCTGCGAGCTCCTGCATGCTGGGTGATGAGGGGAAAGGCACGACGACGGGAACCCCTGCCAATGTGGTCCATGAATGGTTTACTAGCGCCGATCCGGTGGCAGAGCTGAAGCCGCAGGCAGCATCAATACGATTGTGGGCGGCTCAAGAATCGCTCGCCCTCAAACGTTACCAACAGTGGCTGTCGATGCCGTTTGAAGATGCGGGCTACGGGCAAATCTTGAGCCCGAACTGTGCCCATATTCTCCTGGCTCATCGGTTGTATCTGGCAGAAGGGTTTGGGCAGGATCTCAACACAGGGCTTGGGCGGCTTGAGAATGATATGGCATCCTGGCGGACTGTTCTGGGTCAGTCGAAGACGTTGATGGTGAAAATGTTGGCCGTGACAGCGGTACAGGACGATGCGGCTATCGCGTCCGGGCTTTTGACCCGCCAGGATCTCGATGAGACAGCGATCGGCCGACTCGGTAAGATCGTGCGTCCTCTGGATCAGGTTGAGTTGTCCATCCGATGGCCGATGCAGAGCCATCTTCTGTGGGGGACGAATGCCGCGATGAAAAGCGTGAAGAACGACAAGACTGCCGACCGCCCTCTGTATGTTGCCATAGCGGCTGCGATGCCCCTTCCTGTGCAGCGGCGATCCAATGACTATGCTGATTACTACGAGGAGGCGAGCAAAGTGGTTGCGGAAGGACGCTACACCAACTTGCCCAAACCGTCTAGTTTCATTCGAACCTCCGCTGTCAGCGTGGTGGACTACGTGGTGAATCCGATTGAGCACATTATCGGAATCGAGCCACTCCCTTCGTGGGATCCCTATGTTGGGCGAACGGTGGAGACCGATGCGCGGCTTCGTCTGGCGAGCTTGCAAGCCTGGATCAGACAGGGGGCGCAAGAGGGAAATGTGGTCACACGCCTCGCAAAGGCTGGACAGACCCTTTATGACCCCTTTACCGGTCTTCCTATGCTGGTCGATCAGCGTAAGGGGGTGCTCTATAGTGTTGGGCAAGACGGCAAAGATCAAGAAGGCGATCCTCGACGCGATGTTGCTGTCACGATTCCTAAAACTCAATCGGTTGGGCTTGAGAACAGCCGCTCCGTGTCTCCCCCACGGTCCAAGTAATTCACCGATTCCCTTCCTACTCTATATTCAAAGACCTCTGATTTCTTCACCCGCTCCGGTTGCTTGACACGGTTGACCGTATTCCACAGAATCACAGCACACCATCTACGAGAATAGGCACCATGGAGTCCTCATCATCACCCTTTCCACATGCTTCCTCGGCAAAGAAAGGGATCACATTTCCATCGGCCATTCCAACGCAGATTGTCTCGAACGAAGAGTTTACTCCCTTCAGCCAGACGGTAGACCAAGCCCGCGTTGAATCGCTTGCCATCACGTTTGTCGAGCAGACCGCCGCTCGACGAGGTCTCACGCGTCGAGAATTTCTCCGAACGACCGGCGGGGTAGCTGCCGCGTTGCTGGCCATGAACTCGATCTTTGGAAAGTTTTTTCAGGTTGGAGAAGTCGAACTGTTTGAAACGGCAGCCTTCGCCGAGCAACAAGGCGCGCCCTATTTCATCTTCGATGTACAGACGCATTACGTCGGCTCGCATTTCGATCCGACCGATGCGGAACACAATCGAA
>JBDTSF010000251.1:0-2897 GCA_039931295.1 Nitrospirota bacterium
CAAACTGGGCGCTTGGTTCGAGCTGCTGCCCCGATCGCTGCCAGCGGACGGAACGGCGAGATCAGCGGCGTGGTCGTGGTGGAGGCTTATGTGCCGGAATCATTGCTGGCGAAAATGGAAGGGATCGGCCATCAGTACGACGAGTATAAGCAGACCAAGGCCATGAAGAACCCCATTAAAGTCGGGGCCTATCTCTTCGTCGCCGTCATCACCGTGCTCATTTTGTTCGGGGCTACCTGGTTTGGATTTTATGTCGCGCGCAGCATCACGGTGCCGATCCAACAGTTGGCTGAAGCCACTGAAGCCATTGCCCAAGGGGATCTCTCTGTCCGTATCGAAGCCAAGGCCACCGATGAAATCGGTACGCTCATTGATTCGTTCAACCGTATGACAGCGGATCTGCAGGGCAATAAGTCCGAGATCGAAGCAGCCAATATTTCATTGCGCCACAGCAATCTCGAACTCGATCGCCGTCGCGCCTATATTGAAACAGTGGTTGAGACGATCGCCGCGGGCTTAGTCTCCATCGATAAAAACGGACTGATCACGAATTTCAATCCGTCCGGCGAGCGAATTCTTGGCCTTGAGGCAGATCGATTTCGCGGCAGGACGGCCAATGAGGTTTTCAAAGAGTTTCGCCTTGATCTGTTCCAGACGGTCTACGATCGGATGCTGGCGGATCAGCGCGATACGCTGACGCTCGAGGGTCCGATGGAGATCGATGGCAGATTCCTGACCGTAGGGCTACACGGATCGCGGATGAAGGATGAGGCGAATAGGGACCTCGGTATCGTGCTGGTGTTCGAAGATCTCACGGAATTGATCAAGGCGCAAAAAGTGGCCGCCTGGCAGGAGGTGGCACGACGGGTGGCCCATGAGATTAAGAATCCGTTGACGCCGATCCTATTGTCCGCGCAACGTTTGCGAAAGAAATATGTTGAGAAATCGCCGGATTTCGATGCGATCTTCGACGAGTCCACGAACGTGATCGTCAACGAAGTGACGAGTCTCAAGCATATGGTCGACGAATTTTCGAAGTTTGCCCGGCTGCCGACTCCGCAGATGGCGCATCAGTCGCTCCACGATGTGATCAATGAAGTCACCGCGCTCTATCGAGGGGCTCACAAGGATGTGGAACTGATCGTGGAGTTGGACGAAGACCTCCCGTCGCTCAATTTCGATCGAGAGCAGCTGAAGCGGGTCATGATCAATCTGCTGGACAACGCAATCCAGGCGATGCAACAAAAAGGGAAGGTGTGGCTGTCAACCAAGTATGATACGAAACGGCGCCGGGCCGTCGTGAGTGTGGCAGATGAAGGCCCTGGCATTGCGCCAGAAGACCAGGAAAAACTATTTGTGCCATACTTTACGCGAAAGAAAACGGGAACCGGGCTGGGATTGGCGATCGTACGGCGCATAATTACCGATCATGAGGGCCAAATTCAGGCCGGTCAGCATCAGCCCAAAGGGGCCATATTCACGTTCGAATTGCCGGTGTAATTGGAAGAGCGATGAGTGCTGAGCAATCAGGCCTGCATTGACTCAGTGATCACGTTTTATGGGGGATTCATGTCTGCATCGATCTTAGTCGTAGATGACGAAGAATCAATTCTCACATCCTTAAGCAGCATTCTGCGGGACGAAGGGTATGACGTGGCGGTGGCCAAGAACGGCTTGGAGGCGTTGCGCGTCTACACCATGGATCCTCCAGATCTCATGCTCCTCGATATCTGGATGCCGGAAATGGACGGCATGGAAACATTGCGCCGGGTTCGCGAGGTGGCGCCGACGGCACAAATCATGATGATGTCCGGACACGGATCGATCGAAACAGCGGTCAAGGCGATCAAGCTGGGGGCCTATGACTATATTGAAAAACCCTTGTCGCTCGAGAATGTCACGCTGCGTGTCAAACATGCTTTGGACCAACACCGGTTGGAACAAGAGAACCGGACACTCCGGACCACGGTCCAGCGGAAGTTCGAGTTGGTGGGGCAGGCGCCTGCGATGCAACAGTTACGGCAACTCATCGAGACGGCTGGCCCCACCAATAGTCGCGTGTTGATCGGCGGAGAAAATGGAACGGGAAAGGAACTTGTCGCGCGGGCCATCCACCAGCACAGCGCCAGGGCCGGTCGAACGTTTGTGGCGGTGAACTGTGCCGCCATCCCAGAGACCTTGATTGAGAGTGAGCTGTTCGGACACGAGAAGGGCTCTTTCACTGGTGCCACCTCAATGAAACGCGGTCAGTTCGAGCAAGCGGACGGAGGCACGCTGTTTCTGGACGAAATCGCAGACATGAGCCTGAACACCCAAGCAAAAGTCTTGCGGGCGTTACAGGAACAGCAATTCACTCGGGTCGGTGGCACCAAGCTCATGAAAGTCGATGTCCGGGTCTTAGCCGCGTCCAATAAGGATTTGATCAAGGAAATCGAAAAAGGTCTGTTTCGCGAAGACCTCTTCTATCGGCTTAACGTGGTGCCGATCATCGTACCACCGCTTAGGGAACGCCGCGAAGACGTCTCGCTGCTCATTCGCCACTTCATGAAAGTCCACGCGGAAGAGCAAGGACTGCGGATGAAAGAAATCTCACCGGACGCAATGATCGTGTTTCAACAATATGACTGGCCGGGGAATATTCGAGAATTGCGGAACCTCATCGAACGACTCATGATCATGGTGCCGGGGCCCGTCATCGAGGCGGTACAAGCGGGTCTTTCGCTGCAGGCGCGTCCTGTTGGGTCCACATCCCAGACTACGACTCCTACTCCCACGGTCAATCCACTGTTCACACAATCGTATGACTCGCTCAGGGACGCCCGCAATGCGTTCGAAAAGGACTACATCGCGCGAAAGTTGCGTGAGCATCACTGGAATATCTCTCGCACGTCTGAAGA
>JBDTSF010000252.1:0-2316 GCA_039931295.1 Nitrospirota bacterium
CGGAACATCAATGTCGGTGATTTGGTAAGCAAAGAGGGCAATCTCAGTACCCCCAGTGCAAAAAGCAACCTCTTTACCGTGGCCGTGGTGGATAGGTTGCGACTCTTTGTGAACGTGCCGGCGTCCTTCGGAGCCTTCCTCAATCCCGGTCTGACGGTCGATGTGACCGTACCGCAATTCCCCACTCGCCATTTTACCTTCAAGTTTCTGACAGTGGCGAAGGGGTTTGATGTGAGCACGCGCACCGCGGTCGCGGTTTTTACCATTGATAACAAGGACCGAGTACTCTGGCCCGGCTCCTACGCCAATGTTCATCTGACCACTAACGTGGAAAAAGGGGTGTTGACGATTCCGACGAGCGCGTTGGTCTTTCAGGAGCATGGTACGCAGGTGGCCATCGTGGGAGAGGATGATCGGCTTCACTTCAAACCGATCACCGTTTCCAAAATCTTCGACAACTACATCGAAGTAACCGAAGGCGTCTCCGAGAGCGACCGTATTGTGAATAACCCGAGTGCTGCGTTGCTCGAAGGAGACAAGGTGCGAATCGTGACGCCAGCAACTGGGTATGACATTCTGAATCCAACAGCGAAGCTTGCCGGAGGCGATACGAATCATCCAGGAGGCGATAAATGAAAGGGATACGCATCGGAACCGGTATTGTCATGTCTCTCACCTCCCGCCTCAGCGATATGGCCGCTTTTGGGCAAATGGTTCGGCAATGACAGACACTTGGCCTCCCTGGTTATGGCGGAGTGGCTTCTTGCTGGTGATATTCAATCTGTCGGCTTGTAGTTGGTTCCCGGCTGTTGATCTGGCACCTAAGTATGAGTCGCCACAATACGTCGTTCCTGACTCATGGCAGGGCTCAAGTCCCTTCGTGAAGGGGAAGCCGTCGGATGATCAGCTCCGGCCGGATTGGTGGAGGCTGTACGGCGATCCAGTCCTGGACAGACTGATAGAGCAAGCTATTGATGCCAATCCTGATCTTCAAGCCGCAGCCGAACGTTTCCTGCAGGCCCGCGATGAGATGATGAAAGCCCGGTCGCAGTACCTTCCTCGGCTCGGCACAGGTTTCGAGGCCTCACACAATAGACAGTCGGATCACAGACTCTTTCGTCCTGAAGGAGAAGGTGTTCACACCCAAGAAGGCACTCTATTACTTGGAGGCCTTGCAGCTTGGGAGCCAGATTTCTGGTCGCGCCTCCGGAATGCCACACGGGCGGAGATCTATCGCGCCGAGGAACGTGCTGCCGATTGGGCGCTTGCGCGCCTGAGTCTGCAGGCGGAAATTGCCTCGAATTACTTCATGGTCCGAGGTCTCGACGCCCAGGAGGCGATCTATACCCACTCGATTGAGCTCTACAAAGATACGCTCAAGCTGACCACGTCTCAGTACACCGGGAAGATCGCGTCGGCGCTCGACGTTGCCCGCGTCGAATCGTTGTTATTCAGCACTGAGACAAAATTGGCGCAGATTCAAGGTCAACGCCAAGTGGGTGAACAGGCCATCGCCATCCTGCTCAATATGGCACCTGGTAGCTTCACGCTTGAGCCGGTGGAGGAGCTTCGAGTCGCGAAGTTCTCGATTCCTGTAACGCTCCCTGCCACCTTGCTTGAGCGCCGGCCCGACGTCGCCGCAAGCGAGCGACGAATGGCGCAGGCGAACCGCAGTATCGGTATCGCCCGTTCCGCATTTTTCCCCAATGTGTCATTCCGTATTAATGGCGGATTCGAAGACGGCATCAGTCTGCTCAAGCTTGTCAACAGCTTCTGGTCCTATGGCTCTGTTCTTGATCTACCGGTCTTTCAGGGAGGCTACCGGCGTGCACAGTTACAACAGGCGTGGTCGGCCTATCGCGAGATGGAGGATCTGTACCGTTCGACCGTGCTCAACGCTTTTCGTGAAGTCGAGAACAATTTGAGTCTGACGAATCGGCTGACGGTCGCTGCAGAACGGCAGGGCGCCTCAGTGGGAGCGAACCAGAAGGTACAGCAGCTCACTCTTGAACTTTACCGGGGCGGCCTGGCTAACAGCCTTGAAGTGATTTTTGCCCAGGTCAACACGCTCCTGGCACGCATCGACTTGGTGCTAATCAAGACAGAACTGCTGAAGTCCTCCGTCAGCCTCATTCGAGCCTTTGGTGGAGGATGGGATCGTAATCAACTCCCTTCCGATGACCAGATTCAGCCTTTCAATACGTTTCAATTTTCTGATCTCGACAAACCACAGCCAGTGGGGGGAATCGACGTCAATGCAAGTGGATCAAAGCCCTACAATGATCTGACGAAACCCCATGTTCCCTGATGAATCGC
>JBDTSF010000253.1:0-4487 GCA_039931295.1 Nitrospirota bacterium
GCGTACCGCCCATAAAGCCATTGCCTCCGCCTTGAGGAATTGTTCCAGAATGGCCTGTTCGCAGGAAGAAGGAAGCGGGTGAGTCATGCGGCCAGTCTACCGGAACAATGGGACAGAACCAACATATGCGAGAGGCAACCAGCTCGCATGCATCAAAAATACTCAGATCAAGCCCAAAATCACGGTACACTACCCGCACACGTCATGAAGCTTCTGCTGCAAACACGGAAGTACAGCTATGACGAGGAGTCTCACCGTTCTGCTTTTCAACATACTGCACAAGAGCGGCTTATAACACTCATGCCTCTAAGTGCCCGCTGACTTCACAACCGCATGTATTCGTGACGGACCATCATGAATAATACGGGCTAGACACGCTCCAAATCATTCCTGTATTCTAGCGCCCGGTTATGTACCATCCTTTCTGGCGGTGTAGCTCAGTTGGTAGAGCAGTAGACTCATAAGCCTGATTGCGCAAAATTCCCCTTGTAAACAATGATTACAAGGGGAATTTTGTTGTCTCGTGGGGAGGGGGGAGCTGGTCTAAAACCTCTCGCCGGCACAATTACGGGCACAGCCCTTGCGCCGTCTTTCACTGCCCGCCTACAATGCGCCTCCTTGCGAGGCCCTCATGCACTTCACATTTAGTCCCTTTTCGTCGCTTCATTGGAACTTGCTGAAGAAGGAGTTGCAGTGGAAGCGGGCGAGCGTGGGCAGTCGGCGGAGCCGCAGGCGGGTCGATGGCCACCAGGGAGGACACCTTCTGCATGACGAATAATATTGACGAAGAGGTCAAGCAGCAAGCAGTTGGTGCGGTCAATCACACAACCGAGATGGAGGGAGTTATGGCGAATTATACTCTGCGGTGGGATCAGAATCTTCGGGACGCGAAGCGGTTTGTCGTCTTGGCGGCATTCCACAACAAAGCGGTGCTGGATAAGAACACGGGATTGGTGTGGGAGCAGGCGCCCGATGCCTCGGAAAGAGTCTGGGCACCTGCCATCTTCGAGTCTGTCAACAAGAATGTCGGGGGCACAGTGGGTTGGCGGTTACCCTCGGTGGTGGAGCTAAAGAGCCTATTAGATCACACGTTGCCGCCACCCTTTCTACCCGATGGCATCTTCACCGGCGTCCAGCCGGTCGCGTATTGGTCGGCGACGACGTGGAGCAATGATCCTACACGCGCGTGGATCGTGAACTTTTCAGACGGCTTAGTGAGTGCCATGGGCAAGAACGACGTTCCAATCCACTTCTGGTGTGTCCGCGGTGGCATGAATGCGGACCAGTATTGATCCCTCAGTGATTTGAGAGAGTTGATTATTTGGCGATGCCGGGGGCGTGGGCTTTCAGCTCCGTGGTGAATTCGATGGTCCGCTACAAGCACCTGGCCATCTTTAAGATTTGGAGCAAGAGAGACAGTATCTCGCCGTGGCGGCTGAGGGGGAGGGGGAAAACTAAGATGATTGAGCAGTCTAGTGTGTGCTCCACAATTTTAGAAGGATAGGATCCATAGGGGGCTAGAAGTGTGGGTAACACGGGTTTTAGGAAACTGTCCAGGCTGCGGAGCCATTAACAAGTTCGGAAATGTCTCGGTTGGAAAAAACCATGTTCTCTGAGGTTGTTGGACTTGTCCGTACAGTGAGCATATTCCACTGCCTCCGCTCAGGAAGAAAATTCTTTATCTCGATCAATTCATTTTTGGCCATTCATTTTTGGAAAAAGACCGCCGCTTTGTAGACGCCACTCACCAAATCAGCAAGATTTCCGCAGATCAATTGTAGGTCGTTCCATGCTCTTCTGTGCACGAAGATGAACCGCACCAATGGCGTGGTTACGGGGGCAAGGACAAAGAGGATCTCATCAATCAACCTCGCGTGGCCATGAGTTTGAGCCTGCATACGAGGTGGAACGATCCCAAATGGCACGAGCGTTTCAAGCATTTCGTTCGGAAGGGCCACCAACGTTCAAGCTTCAAGATGAAGATGCTCTCGCGGCATACGCTTATTGTGAGAATGTCGTCACTGGCGTAGAAGAGTTACCTCAACTCGGGCACGAGCGAAAGTCCGCGAAATCAAGTTCCTCGCAGAGTTGTCAAAATTACAATCACAAGGTGGGAATAAATCATGAGTACGATACTCGACGAAGCAGAGGCACGGGTCACGGACGTAAAAACCAACGCGCAAAGTGCACAGGCGCAGCAAGTGGAGGCCATGCGCGAGGAGATCGGGCGGCAGCACCACTGCCTCGCGTGGACCGCATTACTTATGACGAATTGGCGAGCGACCTGCGCCTGCATTATGAAACGACGGGCACGCGAGGCCTGAAAGAAGCGGATACCCGATTCAAAGCGCTCAAACCGTTTTTCATCGAAGTCGGGCCGTGAGTATTAGTGAGGCCCTGGCGGAAGAATACTTCCAGCATCGCTTGAGGACTCGCGTGACACCCGCCACGATCAACAGAGAACTCGCCACGCTCATTCGCATGTTGCGATTGGGTTACGAGCGTGAAAAAGTCGGCAAACTGCCGGGCATCCACAAGCTAACCGAAGCAGCTTCACGGTCTGGATTTTTCGAGCGGACCGACTTCGAGGCGGTACGCCGACAGTTGCGGCCAGATCTTCAATGTGCCGTCACGATCGCACACTCGTATGGGTGGCGGGTGCAGTCTGAGGTCTTAACCTTGGGGTTGAGTCACATCGATCTCATCGCAGGCACCATGCGAATCAATCCAGGCGGCAGCAAAACCGGCGAGGACCGGGTCGTCTATCTGTCCGCCGAGGTCAAGCGGATGCTGGAAGACCAGATCGAACGAGTCCGCACCTTATCTAGTACACTGGGTCGGGTTATCCCCTTTGTCTTCCCACACCCCACAAAGGGCCGCTTTCAAGGTCAACGCATCCGCGACTTTCGAAAGAGTTGGACAAGAGCCTGTACGGTAGTCGGATTGCCTGGGATGCTGCGTCATAATCTCCGCCGCACAGCTGCGAGAAACTTGATCCGTTCGGGCGTCCCGGAAGTCGTGAGTATGCGAATCACCGGGCACCCCACGCGCTCGGTCTTCGACCGGTATAACATTGTGTCACCCGGCGATCTTTAGGACGCGGTCCGCAAAATGAATGACGGGCACAATCTCAGGCACAATGCACTTTCCCCGCTTGACTCTGTCACCGTAAGTCGTTAATTTTGCTGCCCTGGCGGTGTAGCTCAGTTGGTAGAGCAGCGGACTCATAAGCCGCGGGTCCCCCGTTCAATCCGGGGCACCGCCACCAAATTTCCTTGGCGTCTCAATCCCATCGCGGGCAGAGCGTCACATGCAAGTCGGCAACAGTGCTCGCCCAGCATTTCTATCCACAGCACCCACCTGCGAAAACCTGCCGCTGCTGAGAGGCACTCCAACAGCGCTCCCACAGTTCGACTGTTGAATGGGTCATCCCATCGACGCAGACGGTTCGGCGCTGGACCACCGCTCCACAGTCAGAACAGGCGCCGGCAAGCGACATGTCCGTCCTACGCTCTTGGGTTAACATTGGATATCATCTTCGTGTTCGGACGAACGCGCCGATTGCACACGGCTGACATAAACTCTTGCCCACCTTTGCGACTCACCAGATTTCGCCACAGTCGCACAGAAAGCCGCTCCACCTTGGCCCGATACAACTCCCTTTGCATCTTGCGAACCTGCCCATTCAAGAAATCCACTGTTCGCTCCAAGTCAATGAGGCGCTCTGCCCGATAAGATCTTTCTGCTGTGAACATGCTGTCCTCCCTTCCTTCATAAGCAGAATGCTGAAAAATACCGCCAGCGGCGTTCTCGCATCGCTCAGAGGCTCGACGTTGAGGGGCACCCCTCGGATATTCGGAATACTGAAGGGGCGACCGGGTACACGAAGTGCGGTCCGTACCTCTTCGCTCGCTTCCGCCTTGCTGGACGAGCCTTTGGAGCATCCTGCGCGCGGTTCTCCTGTTGCCCTAGCTAAATGGATCATTAACTCCCTACTAGGCACTATAGTTTTTGCGCAGACTCTTAGACCGTACAATGCCGAATCACACCGATGAGAATGCCTTCGATATGAAACGTATCTGAAGCCCGCACGATAATCGGCTGCATCGCCGCATTTGCCGGATGCAGTTCAATATGCGAATCCTTCTTGAAGTAGGTCTTGATCGTCGCCTCATGATTGACCAGCGCAACGACGATCTGCCCGTTCCTGGCCGTCTCCTGTTTTCGCACCACCACAAGATCGCCTGGAAGAATACCCTCGTCTTTCATAGACTCCCCTTTGACGCGAAGGGCAAAGGTATTGCCGCCACGTAACATGCTGGGTGGGACTTCTATCAATTCTGATTGAGGGAGCGCCTCAATCGGTGAACCCGCCGCCACCATCCCTGCCATGGGAATTTCCCTGGATCGGCTGAGTTGACCGATCGCCACTTGTACCATCCCAGGAATGCGACGCATCCCCGCTTCATAGCGCGCCACCGATACGC
>JBDTSF010000254.1:0-2310 GCA_039931295.1 Nitrospirota bacterium
TACACCGGCATCACCAATGATCTCACGCGGCGGCTGGAAGAACACAGGACGGGCCGAGGCGCCAGGTACACGAAACACCGATGCCCGTTAAGGGTGCGCTATACCGAATGCCGACGCACCAAAGGCGCGGCACTCGCACGCGAGGCCGCGATCAAAGCCCTCGCCCGGTCAGAAAAACTGGCACTCATCGCTGCTCAATCTATACCCGACCACTCGGCCTCAGTCACCCACCTCAGTGCGGTTACGAACGAATCCGGCTGAGCCTGTCTTCATAGCTGATCGTGCGCCCTCCATCGAAACAGCCAATCCTCGTTCAACCATCTGGGCGAATGCCAACTCCCGAACATCGCTCTCTCATCACGCTCGCCTTGGGCACTTCCTCATCCAAGACGCCCAAGGTGACAGGAAATCCCTTCATGGCCCTCCTAGCACGGCTGTGCCAGGCGAGGCACTCAAAAATTGAGTATATCCCTCTTTCTTCTTCCGCATCGAGCGCGCACGTTTTGCAAGAAAGAATGACTCTCTGGTGGCTCCCTATCCCCGCAATCTGGCGCTGTAAGCCAACCGACGGGCCGTTGACCGCCCACCCCCCAGCGGCGTAACATAGGTTATAGACGTTTCAGTGAGGGTAGCTGCTGTTTCTTCCGCACGCTCCTGTCCGTCATCCCGCGCGCCGGAACTCGCACAGCCCCCCCCTCGCTCCTACGCCGGATTCTTTATCGAAAAGCATCACCGCTCGGACTCGTGTCTTCTGGAACGAGGATCCCCATGGTGATCGTCAGCCGCAGAATCCTCCTTCTATTCTGGCCACGATCCTTGTGCCGTCTGTTTGCTCCGTGCTTGCACCAAACCCCATTCAGGCCGATGTGACTCCGGAATAACAGGAGGTCGTATCCGACATCGCATTGAACGTCCGACCAGAGGAGGATCTGATCATGGCATCTCGTACACCGATCACTGATCGCATTCTCGACGAATTACAAAGCATGCCCGGGTGCGATCTGGATACCTTGACGAAGAATCTCCCAGACCTATCCTGGAGCCAGATTTTTCTGGAAATCGATCGGCTAAGCCGAGAGGGCGTGGTCCTGGTGACGTTCGGCCTCGAGCGTCGCTACATGATCCGGCTGCCGGGGTACAAGCCGGAATCCGCGCCCCACCGCAGCCAGCCCTGATCAGTGAAGCAGTCGCAGGGGATCGTGAGCGGAACCGTGAAAGGTAATCCGTAGGGCTGCCGAGTGCTTGTCTTCTAAAACGTTTCACATTGAACGATTCACGTCTCGCGGATCGGTAGTGGGCCGGTGTAAGGTTCCAGGAAATGAATAGGTCGTATCTGCTATCCTTCAGAGGGCGAGATTATTCGATACAAGGAGGGCTGCAATTGGCTGAATGGGTGACGTACAAAAATCATAAGATTAAGGCATGTTCGCAACATCTCGGTGAGGACCGATGGACGCCAAAAGCACTCGCATGGCTCTCAACGGGCGGACGAGAGCCCATGAAAACCCTACAGGGGGAATCGCACGAGATCCGCAACACGGAAAAAATGGCGAATGAGATCGCTCTAGGGAAAGCCAAGAAATGGGTCGATCAGCGCCAATAGGTTGAAACTGACCGACCACCCGCGGCTACAGTACTGGCCCATCAGGTCTTCTCCGCCGAGAGCGGCGTCGCAATAGATTCGAGTGACCGACCCTCTGCCTTCACTCCCAAGAATAGTTCGACGATCGCGCCCACAAGCATCAGACCGGCTCCGAGTAAGTAACCATAGAACACACTCGTGGCGGACGTTTCAATCAGTTTGCCGTACAGCCACGGAGCGACAATCCCGGCTCCCTGCGCCACCACGAAGAAGAACGCAATGGCCATCGCGCGAATCTCCAGGGGAAAAATCTCGCTGACGGTCAGATAGGCCGCGCTGGCGCCCGCCGAGGCGAAGAAGAATACGCATGTCCAAGCCAGTGTTTGAGTGACGGAGGTCAACGCGCCTTGCACAAACAGATACCCTGTCACAGCCAGCAGGCAACCGGCGGCGGCATAGGTGAAGGTAATCATCGGCTTACGGCCAACGGTATCGAAGAAACGTCCGAGCAACAGCGGGCCGAGAAAGTTCCCGAGCGCAAACGGTAGGATAAAGAAGCCGATGCTGCTGATTGGTACATCGTAGAACTTCGTGAGCACGAAGGGGTAGGTAAACGAAATCGCGTTGTACATAAACGATTGCGTGGTCATGAGCGCGATGCCGAGTATCGTGCGCCTCGGATAGACTGTCCAGAGCTGGCGAGCCACGGTGCCCAATGTCACGTGTGG
>JBDTSF010000255.1:0-3812 GCA_039931295.1 Nitrospirota bacterium
CATGCAACACGGTTCGAAACGCCTGGACCGCATCTTTCCCGCTCCTCTTGGCCAGGGCCATCCGACCTGAGAGAACCAGGCCATCGGACGAACGAGGGTTCTTCTGCAAGACCTCTTGCACTTGCCGTTCTGCCTCCGGCTGTTTGCCCGCAAGAAGATCCATCTCCGCCAGTTTGATCTTGGCTTCGAGGCCGGCGGGTTTTTCCTTGTGGTCCTTGACCAGTGCGGCATACTGCTCACGCGCCTTGGCATCTTGCCCACTTGTGAGGTAGAGCGCCGCAAGTCCAAATTGAATCTTCGCCGAATGCGGCAACTGAGCGACGGCCTCCAGGAGCGCCTGTTCCGCAGCACGATGGTCTTGCCTCCTGCTTATAAAATCAGCCAATAGGAGCCGGCGTTCTTCGCTGTTCGGATCGAGGGCGATGGCCTCACGCAAGATCTTCTCCGCCTTCTCATATTCACCTTGCGCATCGAAAAGCCTGGCTAGCCGCAGCCGGTGATCGAACAGCGTCGGTTCTGTATCGATCATTCGGCGGGCCACTATCTCCGCACCGGCCATATCTTTCGCCTGCACCAGGATCATGTTCAGATTGTTCAGGAGATCCATGTCTTTCGGATGAGCGTCCAACGCCTGTTGCAACGTGGCCTCCGCATCTCGATACCGCTGCTGTTGGCTCAGGAGCGTCGCCAACAAAATCGCCACGTCGGGCTCGCTCGGAAAGTTCGAACGCAACGCCTCGGCTCCAGTCATCGCGTCAGCGAGTTGTCCCCCAATAGCCAACACTGCAATCTTGAGGGCCTTCGCTTGAGGATGCTGCGGATCTTTCGCCAATACCTTATCGGCCGTTACGACCACCTGCTCGGTCAGGCGGGCTTCGAGATAGTACTTGGCAAGGGTGATTAATGCCGCGGTATGGTCAGGAACAAGCTGGACCACCTCCTGATACAGCGAGACAGCGTTGCGCCAGTTTTTTTCCTTCTCCTCAACTTGCGCAAAGAGAAAATAGGCGTCAGCATCCTTCGGATCGATTTTCAGCACATTACGAAGGGCCACTCGAACTTTTGGATAGTTGCCGACTTCAAGGTATTCTTGAGCCCGCGCACGGTACTGAGCCTTCCTCTCCTCCGGTCCACCACAGGCGATGAGCGAGATCGCTAAAACCGATAGGATGATGCCCTGATATTTCATTCTGTTACCCTAACAATCTGTTGGACAGTGCGCCAGTTATTTGAAAAATTCAGTTTGCTTCCAACCTTCGCACTACAGCCACGTCCGAATTCCCAACCCGAACAAGATCCATAGGGATACCAACCCAAGTTGCTTCACACGATCCGTAAATGCATGCAGCAACAACTCAAACGAGAAGAACAATACGATCAACTTCGCGGCAAAAAGACCAAACGACGAGATGTCTGTACTGACTTCCGGAAGGAAGGGGAAAAGCACGGCTAAAAACACCATCAAATAGTCGAGAGGCGTCGTCTGGAACCGGCTTTGACTATTGAATCGCATGCAGAGCAATACCATCACAGCGATCGTGCCAAACAACATATGGTAGGCCATCGGGAATGGAGGAATGGTCCGCAGCCATGATGCATCACTGACATAGAGGAGGAACGTGCTGCCAAGATAGAGTCCCCCTCGGACAAAATAAGGAGCCAACTGAGGAACGAATGAGAGACCGGCTAAAAGAATAGCGAACAGCGCGGTCGACATGTAGCCGACATCTTGAGGAATCTGCGCGGGAAGAAAGACCGTGACAATAAGAAGTAGAGGCACCACCGCAGCCAAGAATCGAATCGGCAGATCGCGTAACCAACGACTGCTCAGAATACCCGTAACCCACTTGTCCGAATGAACACGTGCACCCTTCGAGACCTGAAGGGGAATCAGCCCATGCCCTGCGGCGATAAAAAAAGCTAGTACGGCGCCGGCTAAGACAAGATAGAGTGGGACAATCAGGGTGTCCGACTGCCATCGAAGCGCGTAGGCTAGTCCCACCATCCCTGCCTGAATAGCGTAAATCACCATCACGGCTTCATAGTGAAACAAGCCGACGGCAAGAAGTTTATGGTGGATATGGGTCCGGTCGCCGATAAAAGGAGATCGCCCCTCAGCCAATCGTTGCCCAATCACCCCTAGCGTATCCAGAAATGGTAATCCTAAGAGAAGAAGTGCCAAGGCGGGACTGAACGGCCCGCGTGATGAATCAGTCAGGAGGATGGCCAGCACACCCATCATAAAGCCAAGCAATTGACTGCCACTGTCTCCCATGAAAATCCGAGCCGGATACGTGTTAAAGCGCAAGAAACCCAATAGCCCCCCCAGGAACGGGACAGTCAATAATAGGACGGTCGAATCGTGAGAGAGGTACGCCAGGTATGCAATCCCGCATAGGGTCAAGAAAGAAAGCCCGCCCGCCAGTCCGTCGAGGCCATCCGTGAGATTCACGGCATTCGAAACGGCGACGAGGAAGAGCACCGTGAGAGGGACTCCGATCCACAGCGGCAGTTCACCATCGAGCAAAAACGGGAGACTTTCAACCTTGATCCCTCCAATGATGATGACGGCAAGCGCCGCGACCAACTGCCCCAGCAGCTTGACCCGGTAACCAAGATTTGCACGATCGTCCCACACGCCGAATCCCAGGATAATCAATCCACCGACAAGCACGGCTAACGTGGTGTCGTTTTTAGGTACCCACCATACGATGCTGCCTATGGCCCCAATCCCAAAGGCAATGCCACCGATCCGCGGGATAGGATTCTGATGGACTTTACGCTCCCCTGGTTGGTCCATGAAATGAAACCGATCAGCCAAGAGGCGCAAGGGCGGAATCAAGGCCATGCAAATGAGCAGCGATGTAATAAAGCTGAAAAATAGATCGCTATTCATTATTGCGCTTTCTCATCAAGACAAGGGAAAGACTGATGCCGAAGTTCTTCAATCCGGCACGTACCGAGGTAATTCAGGCGCAATCGTTGAGACGAACCGGCGCAGCCGTTGATCGACGATGTCTTCGGTTTCACCTGGCCCAACTAGCGAGGCTATTCGTACAAGTGCTCCATCGGTTCGGCCTCGTGACAGACCATCCCAGAACAAAAATGCTTTGACGAGATATTCATTGCTGAGGATCCGCTCACGCTGCTTAAACCAATACAATACAACTTGTTTCTGGTTGTCTTTTTGGATCAAGGCTCGATTGACATGCAACGGCCTATCCGTCCCGGAACTCGCGGGCAAGTCCATGTGCGTGAGGGAGGAAATCTCCCACCCGCCGCCGGGAAGGCAGCTTTGAGGAGAGTGCGCTGATTGCCCTTTTCTTTGTGACCGATAGTAGGCGGTATATAGATTGACTGGCTGCCCTCCCCCTAATCGGTAGTCGGCCAACACATAGTCATCGAATCGAAGCGTATCGATATACTGTTTTTCTAAGGTGAGGGAGATACCAATCCATCCTTCGAGTTGCATCGGAAAATCGACAAACATTGTTCGGGGTGGTGAGATGTCTTCGTGCTCAGCGATGAAGGTCGAGGCGAAGGCCACGGGAATCATGAGCGCGACGCTGCACAGATAGGCTGGACCAAGAAAACGCCTGTTAGAGGGCTGAAAAGATGATGACGCGACGGTTGAAGAGGAAGTAGAATGGAGAGGTTCGAGACCTTCAGCAGGAATCGCATTTGAATGTGGGCTGGCCCAGGTGAATCGAGAAACAAATGATGTCCGATTTCCGCTCCTCCCGATCTGACCCAACACCCACATCTCCAGTATCAGCAGACCCAAACTCGCCATAAACAGCAACCAGCCTTCA
>JBDTSF010000256.1:0-3348 GCA_039931295.1 Nitrospirota bacterium
TACGTTGAGCCTCTGAGCGATGCGAGAACGAGGCTGGCAAAATTTTCAACAGCCTGTGAGGATGAACGATGCCGCCACTTCACATGACATCTGAGCCCACTCACTCTTTTTTTGGCGGTGGGATTCGCGCGGCCGTGATTCGCGTGGCGATCACGGCCATCGCCGTATTTCTCGCGGTAATGATTGTGCCCGGCATAGAAGTCGACTCGCTCGCTGCTGGACTCGCCGCGGGGCTCGTGCTCACAATTCTGAACCTTTTGGTTCGGCCCATTCTCTTTGTGCTGACCCTTCCCTTGATCGTTCTCTCGATGGGACTCTTTCTCATTGTGGTCAACGCGCTTCTTCTGGGACTCACTGCCTATCTGGTCAGCGGATTCTCCGTCACAGGATTCTGGCCCGCAGTCGGGGGTGCGATTGTGATTAGTTTCGTCACCATGATCCTCAACTGGTGGACCTCTGACAACCGCTCGACGGAACATCGTTCGTTCCCTCAACGCCCTCCGAAGATTATCAATCCAGACGAATAACGGGACTCAATCAGGCTGCTCAAAAAGCCCGCCAGCTGTGTTCTCCCCTCGAAAGCATCCTCACCGTAGCCAGGAGACTACGCCTCCGGTGCTTTCATCGGCTGCGGCCTTGCTCTACGAACTTTTTGAGCAGCCTGCTATTCCTTTTCATTGAATTGCCCATCGAGCATTGCTACAATGCGCTCCTTTGACTGGCCTAACCCACGAATGACAACTACAGCTCCGCCACAGAACAAACCCATTCCCGAGACACACCTCCAACGGACCTTGACCTCCGTCATCAACGAGCTGCCGGTCGACGCCGCGCTCGCTGCCGTATTCCACCATGACCAAGGCCCGCTGGTCAGCCATGCCGTACGAGGCTTTACCCCTCGTGATATTCAAGCCATCCTCAGAACACTGTCGGCATCGACCATCGCTACGTCCACCCCTGTGAGCGACCAGGAGAGCGGCCGCACCATTCGTCTCCGTTTGATTACGCCGGGCACGAAGTCGTTGCTTGGGGTCTCCCTCCACTATCGAAACAAAACGTACGGCTTCCTCGTCATCGGGCGAAAAGAAAGTGTCGCGTTCGCGAAAAAAGAGAAGAGCTTGATGGAGCAGGCCAGCGACGACGTGACAAAAGCGCTGGAGCGCGAAGGCCTCTTCGATATGAACGTCGTGCTCAGCCGCCCGTTTGTCGCACACGAGCCAGTCCCTCCACCGCCTTCTCCGACAGAGATGTTTGCGGCTCCGGCATCGCAACTGACACCGGAGTTCCAAGACAAGATCATTGCCGTGTTGGCGGATGCCAACCAATACGTCGCCTATGATCGCATCTGGGCCTGCCGCTACGACCCCCTCGCGGGCAATGTCGAAGTCCTGGGACTGGCCGGCGATCTCAAGGGCGAGCAGAAGGATGGGAAGAAAGATCTGAAGCCTGGGCACCGCCTGGCGCTCGACAGCTCAGCTTCCGGGTGGGCGGTTCGCCACCGTAAGCCACGCGTGGATCATGATCTCGCATCCACACAGGGACGATTCCTCGACCACAAATACCTCTTTAAGGATCGGCTTCTCTCGTCGCTCGTCATCCCGTTCTTCGTTCGAGGACAAGTGGGTGGAACCATCACCCTGGCCTCAAAAGAAGCTGGACGATACCAACAGACCGATGCCCGCACACTTGAGCCCACGATTATCAAAATTGCAGATGTTCTCCAAGCTCCGACACCGGTATCGACCAGCCAGGCCCCCGCTACTGGACAAGCCGGCACACCTGGGACAGCCATTGCCCCTGGTCCTTCGGAGCCCAGCATCAGAAAACAAGAGCGGCAGGCCGCCATCGGCGAGTTCAGCATGTTCCTGGCCACAGAAGTGCGTGAGCCGCTCGCCTCGATCCGCGCTCAATTAGAAGAGGTCACGGGAGAAGGGATTCTCGACTTCGACCCGCAGACACGCGTCGAGAACGCGATGCGTGACATGATCAGAATCGAAGCCATCCTCAACGAGATTTTTGACTTTGCCAAACCACTTGAACTGACTCGTCGGCTCCTTCGCATCCCAGAAGTGATTGAGAGCGCACTCACGGTCATCGCAACCGACCTCGAAGTCACCAGAATACAAGTCACCAAGGACTATGCGACGATGATCGCGCCGGTCCGCGGCGACGAAGCCAAGCTCCAGCAAGTCTTTCTCAGCATTTTCAAGAACGCGGGTGAAGCGATGAACCCCGGTGGGCATCTCCACATTCAAGTCACCCAACATCGCGCGGGACGCGGCGTGGAAGATCAGATCCTCATCAAGAACGACGGGGCTCCTATTCCGGCAGACATCGTCGACAAGGTCTTTGAACCGTTTTTCACCACAAAGCGGACCGGCGTTGGTCTGGGCCTCGCCTCGGTGAAGAAAATCATTGAAGAACATGGCGGCTCAATTGCCATCGGCAGTGCGCCCGGCGAAGGCACCACCGTCACCATCCGCCTCCCCGGTCTCAGCCACGGTCCGTCCTATCGCGGGCGCGGCCGTCGCCGGCCTCCTGCACGCCGCCCGGCCTAACATTGCAGGATGCTCAAAAACCCCGCCAGCGTCGTTCTCTCCTTGAAAGCATCCTCAACGTAGCCCAGAGGCTACGCCTCCGGTGCTTTCATCGGCTGCGGCCTTGCTGGACGGGCTTTTTGAGCACCCTGTGGGAAATGCTTGTCTGTTGTCCCACTCGTGTAAACGATCACAGCAATTAGGCGATTCTTCTGATGGCGTGAACACAATCGAACTCCTCTTCAGGGAAATGTTTCCTGAGAGATTCAATCGTTTCGTACCCCCATGACACCGCTCCAAAAGCAATTTTTTTCTTACGCGCCGCCTCCAGATCGGCAACTTGATCGCCGATATAGATAACTTCGCGACATGGAATGCCAGTCTTTTTGAGCACCTTCTGTATTCTGGCTGGTTTGCCAAACATCGACATTCCGCACTCAAATTGGCTGATCAGTTTTGTATTCGCAGGCCCCAGAATCTGGCTGACATTGTCGTAGGAGTTTGATGACACGATTGCAAGAGTCACTCCTTTATTGGCCAAATGAAGCAGCAAGTCATCAATATGTTCAAACCGCGAGATGCTTGCCGCATTTTGCCTCATCAGAGAGATAAAACTCTTTACCACAAAAGGCAGTTTCCAGTCAGGCATCCCTACCTGTTTCATGATCTGCCTGGCGTTGTAGTGCCGAAACGTAGGTGCTAAATCCGGATCAATTCTCTTGAAACCATGTTGTTCGGCGAGTTGGTTGAATACTTGAGCAAAGAAGGGAAATGAGTCCGCGAGCGTTCCATCAAAGTCAAAAATTGCCAG
>JBDTSF010000257.1:0-7193 GCA_039931295.1 Nitrospirota bacterium
TAAATAATAGATGATACAGGGCTGCGCCGAGGCGGCTGTTGTTTCTGTGCCTGCACACGAGAGAATGGGTCTTCATTCAGGATCTGTCTGGTTTGGGCTCCTGTCCCATCCAGTCCTTGACGCGAGTCTACGCAGCGTATTAATGATGAGCGCGCCGGTGATGAATGATTCCCGGACGGAGAGCGACAGGATGACTAAAAGCCAGAGGTGATGAGGTGCTTGTGTCGCTCGTACTTGGCGTCCCGCTACTCTTTCTCCTAGCCGCATGCCTTGTGGTGATCGGCCCAGACCGGACGCTATCCCAGCGTGCGAAGCTCGCGGCTTATCCGATCGGTGCGGCATTCTGTCTTGCCATTGCGACCCTCTACCTCGTCGCCACGCAGGGGCCGATCACCTTTCGATTGTACGATCCGAAATCTGCCGGGTCGTTCGCGTTTCCGATCGGTTTCTATGTCGATCGGCTGAGTGCGGTCATGATGGTCTTGATCTCAGGCGTCGGGAGCATCATCTACACCTACTCCATCCGCTACATGTATCAGGACGCGCATGCACCCCGGTACCTTGCGTTGATCGGAGGCATAACCTTCGTGCTCCTCTGCATGGTCTCGAGCGCCAACCTCATGATGCTGTTTCTGTTTTGGCAAATCCTGAGCTATCTGTTGTATATCTTGGCGCATAACCACTCGCATGCGGGGACATTGGACGGCGCATTCCGAACCTTTACCCTCTTGCGGCTAAGCGACGTGGCGTTTCTGGCAGGAATTGTGCTGGCTCATTTCCTCTATGGCACCTTGGAATTCCAAGAATTGTTCGTGCGGGCAGCCGAATCGACGGCCACCCTATCCCTACTGCCTGGGGTCGAGATCAGCGGCGCGACTGCGGTGACCTTGCTCCTGTTTATCGGCGGGATGGGAAAATCGGCCCAGTTCCCCCTGTTTATCTGGCTCCCGAGATCTCTCTATGCTCCGACCCCGGTGCACGCCTTGCTGCATGCCGGCATCATCAATGCCGGCGGGTTTCTAATCAATCGCCTGGCTCCGCTCTTCGGCCAGAGCCCGGCGACGCTGCATGTGGCGCTCGTCGTCGGCACGCTCACGGCGGTCCTGGGCGCCACCATGATGCTAACGCAGAACGACATTAAGAAAACGCTTGGGTTTTCCACCATCGGCCAAATGGGCTACATGATCATGGAATGCGGGCTAGGCGCGTTCTCGCTGGCGGTATTCCATCTCATCGCGCATGGACTGTTCAAGGCCACTGTGTTCTTGAACTGCGGCAATGTGATCCACAAGGCCCGCCAAGATCCGGAGTTTCCCCATGCCGATCAGCGGGAAGAAGAAGAGCATTTTTCTCCACTCACCTGGTCGACGGGTTTCTTCACCACGCTCGCGATTCCACTTATCATCCTGCTGGTGACCCATGGCGTCCTGCGTATTCCTTTGCTGGAATCTCAGGGTGCGGTGATTATCCTGTTCTTTATCTGGGTGACCTCGTCGCAGGCGATCTTGACGTTGACGCGTCTGCGCGCCGTCGCGTCATGGAAAGTCTCCGCGGCCATGTTACTGACCCTCCTGTTCGTCGTGTTGGTGTATCTGTTCGCCGTCGAGTCCTTCACCGCCTTTTTGTATCCCGATCCGAAAGAAGTCGCCTCGTATTTCCAGGCTGCAGATTTGCCGAACTGGCTCTTCGACGTGCTCCTTCTCGGCGCCACCCTCTCGACGATTTCCGGCTGGTTGTACCTGTACCTGCGCGCGCACGGCCGCTCGGTCTGGATGCCGCCGTGGGTGGATGGGGTGAGAATCCGGCTCTATGTCTTGTTCATGAATCGATTGTATGTGGAACAGGCCTATCAGCAGGCCGGGAAATTTCTGTTGGGCTTGCTGCATCGAATCGATAAGCACACGCAGGGGTGGTCGCAACGATGATGAACGAGATCGTCACCACGCTGCTAGCCAGTGTCCCGTTTATCGGGGCATTCCTTTGCCTTACGGTCTGGTCACGGTCGGATTACGTGAAGCAGACAGCGATTGTCATGACGATGATCAGCTTAGGCGCGACCATTGCACTGTCCCCATTTCTCGCAGTGCCTCCGGAAGGCTTCTTGTTGCTCTACCTGCTCCCGCTGGCCGCATGTGTATCGATTCTCGGACAACCGACCCACGAGACCCATCGATCCGCCTGGGTCCTGACGTTGGTCTTCCTCGGACTCGGCGTGACCATCCTTGCGAGCCACGGCGTCGTGGGCCATTTGGCGCTATTGGTATTGTTCGGGTTGGTCATCGGACTCTTATCCCGGCACCATAGCGCGTTGTGGCCGATGTCGTGGTGGGGGATCGGTGTCTATGGTCTGGGTGCGGTGGCGACCGTGACGTCTGCTATCACAGAACCACCGATCTCCACCATCGCCTCCGTACTGGCCTGTGCGGTTCTGTTGCCGCTCGTCCCGCTTCACAGTGGATACTTCACGGCCTTGACACGATTGCCGGGCAATTTGCCCTCTTTCATTGTTGTTCTTTTTCCCGCCGTCGGTCTGCACGGCCTTGTTATGCTGACGCCGATGCTGCCGAACAACGTGGCGGTGACGATCATGGGACTCGCCGTGTTCGGCGCAATCTACGGCGCCGTCAGAGCCTTGGCGCAATCCCGCATGCGGTTGTTGCTTGCCTATAGCAGCCTCTCGCTATTCTCCATGCTGTGGTGGTTTGCCGCTGCGGCAGGGATCACCACGGCCTGGGCATCGGTGTTTGTCGGCGCGGTCTCGTTCGGCACAAGCGGGCTCTTGCTCGCCTGGCAGGCCATTCGGACCAGATATGGTGACGATGTGGATCCACAGGCCGTCAGCGGACTGGCCTCAACCATGCCGCGGTTTGCCGTGCTGTTGTCTCTCATGGCATTGGCGGTGATGGGCCTTCCCCCGTTTGGGGTGTTTTCGGGCTTCATGGGTTTGCTGCTGACGTCACCGATCGCCTCCCCAGCCGCATTGTTCGTCATTCTGCTCGCGTGGCTGGCCACGTCCTGGTACATCCTCGACGCGGTGCAACGATTGCTCTTCGGCCAGCAGCGACCGGATCTTCCCTTCACAGACCTTCAGCAATCGGAGTTCGCCGCGCTGCTGGTGGTCGTGCTGATCGTCATCGCGCTGGGTGTGATTCCGGCCGGGCTGTTGGGGCCTAACATCGTTGCGCTCTCGCCGAGCGATATCATGGGACCGTTCGCATGGAACAAGTAACCCCGCCGATCAACATCGAAACCAGACGGATGGAGCTGCGAGGGATCGTCCAACTCGCAGGAGAAGTCATCGCCCAATATTGGCCGATGCGGACGTTCGTGCATCACAATCCGCTCCATAGTCTTGAGTATTTGCCTTTCGAGGAAACCGTCCGGCGCGGCAAGCAATTCATGGGAGGGAATGGGTACCTCCCTGGCGAGATCTACCGCGGGTATGTGCGTGCGGGCCGAATCACGGTCGACCATCTCGATGCGGCCTTGAAGCCATTGGCTGCTGATGCCCACGTGAATATCGGACTGCGCAGGGTCGCGCACGACGACGTCTTGAAGGCCTGTTTGATCGACGGCCTCTGTGCGCCGACCGTGGAGCCGCTCGATGCGGAGCTCTTCGATCCTCTGGATGAGCTGATCGAGCAGGTTGCGGGGCGCCTGGAGGCCGTCCTTCCCTTTCAGGATCTGGGCGATCGGATTCGTACGATCGTAGAGGGCGACGAAGCGGCGTTGGGACATTGGCTCACACTCTCGCATTGGTGCGACGACACGCTCGGGACGCAGATCGTCCGTCAGATCAACGAGCAGTTGATCAAATGGTGCGAAGCGTTTCTGGACGAAGGGCACGCGACCTGGACCATGCCGGGACGAGAAAAGGGATTGTACAGCGCATGGAAGGCGCTCGCGGCGCACGAATGGTCTCCCTGCGGGATTGAAGACAGCGGCACAAAGATCTCGCGGCTCCCCGACCATCCCGAAGATGCGCTGCTGGAGAGTCTGGATGCGCTCGGGATTCCAGCTGAGTTGCGACAGGACTATCTGTCGTTGCAGTTGACTGCGTTGCCGGGTTGGGCCGGGTTCATCAAGTGGCGCGCGGAAGAGCGGGAATATGTGTGGCAGCAGGCCTATCCCGTCGGCCTGGTCAAATTCCTGGCTATTCGCCTCTGGTACGCGCGCGAGTTGGTGCAGAAAGCCTGTCGGGAAGAACTGGGCATCGACGGTCGTTACGACATCGTCATCGCCTACATGCGAAACAATTCAGAAGAGCACTACTTGAGACGGCAACGGGTTGCCGGTCGTCTCCCGGCACTCTATGCCGAAGAAGTCGATCGGTTGGGCCATCAGAAAGACAAGACGTGGGGGAATCTGATCGAGCGCTACCACGCGGAGGTCGTTCCTCGCCAGAAAGTCGCGGCGCGGCGCGGCGCGGCCAAGCGGTTGCTCGGATTGGCGCGTGCGCTCGGGATCGATCCGACCGCACTTGTCGAGAGCGAACCAGCAGACTTGAACACCATCCTCTCATGGATGGATTCGTTCCCTGAGTCCGATCACGGCCCCATATGGCTTCACGCCTTTGAGGCCGGCTACCACACTCGTCTGCTTGGCCAGATGAATAGGGCTGTGTCGCAGCCTGTCCCAGAGCCCAGCGCATTGGAGCCGGCCCGACCCTATTCACAATCGGTCTATTGTATCGATGTGCGATCTGAACCCTTTCGTCGGCATCTTGAATCGGTAGGAGCGCACGAGACCTATGGCTTCGCTGGATTCTTCGCAGCGTTCATCCGGTATCGGGCCTGGGGAAAGGAGCACGACACCGAGCAGTTCCCGGTGATCATGCGCGCGAAGAACGAAGTGCGTGAGATCCCCCGGAGTTACCTTGACCATGTGGTCTCACGCCACGAAATTCGCGCCCGGTGGATTCATGCAGGTCACACGCTCTTGCACGATCTCAAAGAGAACGTCGTGACGCCGTACGTGATGGTGGAATCCCTCGGATTGTTTTATGGGTTGCCCATTTTCGGCAAGACCTTTATTCCTTCGCTCTACCGTCGATGGACCGCGTGGCTGCAGCGCCTGATGGTTCCTGCCATTGCGACGACGCTGACCGTCGCGAAGCTCCCGCCGGCCGAGACGGCTGAGATGTTGGCTGCGGAACAGCAGGCGATCGTGCGAAAGGCGCTTCAAGAAGTGATCGGGCTGCGCAGCTCGCGCATCACACCTGTGCTCGTCGAAGGGTTGCGGCAGCGCGCGCTCAACGGGGAGGGAGACCCGGAGCCGTCGTTCCTTGATGCAGCCACGCAGGCCGGACTCTCGACGGAAGTGCAGGATCGTCTGATCGACAGCTTGCAGCGGCAGTACGACCTGAACGCGCGGTCGGCCTCGCGGCACAAGGAACGGATTACAAGGACCGGGTTCACGCTTGAAGAGCAGGTGCTCACAGTCGATACGGCCTTGCGTATGATGGGATTGACCAAAGGACTCGCGCGGCTCGTCTTGTTCTGCGGACACGGGAGTACCTCGGAGAACAATCCCTACGAATCCGCACTCGATTGCGGCGCCTGCGGGGGCAACGAAGGCAAACCCAACGCGCGCGTGTTGGCGATGATGGCTAACAATCCGAGCGTAAGAGAGCGCGTGATCAAGAACGGAATCGAGATTCCCTCAGATACACATTTTTTGGCGGGTCAAATGGATACGACGACCGACGAGGTTCGGCTGTTCGATTTGGAAGACGTGCCATCGACACATCGCGCGGACTTAGCTCGATTGCAGGAGGATTTGAAGGAAGCGTCCGAACTGACGAGCCAGGAGCGCTGCGGGCGGTTTCCTGAGATCCGGCAACCGATTGAAGGCCCTCAAGCCGAGTCGCATGTGCGCCGGCGCAGCAGCGATTGGAGTCAGATCCGGCCGGAGTGGGGGCTCTCAGGGAATACGGCCTTTGTCGTCGGCCGCCGGGAACTCACCAAGGGGCTTGATCTGGGCGGCCGCGTGTTTCTGCATTCCTACGACTATCGGGAAGACCCGAACAACCGGCTGTTGGAAGTGCTCTTGACCGCCCCGCAAGTCGTGGCTCAGTGGATCAACATGGAGCATTATTTTTCGACGGTCGACAACGAGGTCTATGGCAGCGGGAGCAAGATCTATCACAATGTCGTAGGACGCATCGGCATCATGTCCGGCCCCTGGAGCGATCTCAGGCTCGGGCTGGCGAGGCAGACTGTGATGAACGGCGAGGTGCCCTATCATGAACCGATGCGGCTCTTGACCGTCGTCGAAGCGCCGCGGTCCCGGATAGACAAATTGATTGCGCGCCACGACGTCTTGCAGCACTATTATCACAATGAGTGGGTTCACCTCGTCGCGCTCGACCCCGATGATGGGGTATGGTATCGGTATAGACCGAGTGGAGAATGGATGCCTATGAATGTTGACTCAGTGCAGACGGAGCATCACACCTAACACAGAAAAGGAGTATGTAGATGGGCGCGTTGACATTGCATCCGATGAAGGAGATACGTGTGATCGTAGCGGGGGAGCACCGGGCGTTTGTGACAGAGTTGTTGGATCAGGTCAAAGCGACCGGTTATACGATCATCGGCAATGTGTCAGGAAAAGGCCATCATGGCGTGCGAGAAGCGCACTTCATGTCCACCGAGCAGGAAAGTCTCGAGATGATTATGACGGTCGTCCCGGAAGAAAAAGTTGAGCCGATTCTGGCGGGGCTTCGACCGCTCTTCGAACGTCATTCCGGCATGATGCTTGTTACGGATGTGGCCGTCAGCCGGCAAGAGTATTTCGGCAAGAAAAAGAAAGAATCCTGAGCCTTTGTTGTTCATGAAAGCCCTCTTGGTCTTGTCTTTCACGCCAGGAGTTGTCTAGAATGGCCCCCTCCTGAGCGATCCTAAGACGGATGGAAGGATACGGTGAAGGGTCTACGGTTCGAACGCATTGGGAAAAATCGCCATTATAATGTGGTGTTCCACATGGGGAGCAGTTATGTGCCCGTCAGCGATGACATCGTGGAAGAGCTCAAGGCCCAGAGTCTTCTCCCAGTCGAACGGTTTCTCGATCTCTTAGTCGACCGCGTGGGCTACTCCTCCTACCTCAAAGAGCAAATCCGCGCAGAACTGAAATCTTCCGGCGATCCGGTGACGCAGATTACCGTCCTTCAAGGCGCCATCCGCGACCTCTAG
>JBDTSF010000258.1:0-23668 GCA_039931295.1 Nitrospirota bacterium
TTCAAATCTCGCCCCCTCCGCCAATGACACGAGTTGGATTATGACTGTGGAAAGTTTTGGCATTGGCATCTCAGAAACAACCACAAAGTAGCAAGAGGCGGGTCTTATCAGGGAAAAACTAGCCTTGGTCTACCAATTTCCCATTTACAGATATCCATACCTTACTCCTCTCGCAGTGTCATCAGACTAATTCAAGCCACGATAATATAACTTCAAAACTATAAATATTTTCAATTATATCCATATAATAGTTAATGTTTAAATATAGCTATATTGAATGCGCCTACTTTATTAATTCTTGAATCGAGGTTTTCTTTTTGGCATTCGTCCCCACTTTAGTTCGGTCTCACCTACCTCTTCGGTATTTTCAAAATTTCTTCCCTGACCCAATATCACCTTCTATCGCATATGGTATGGGTGTCATGTTTGGGAGGGCAATCGATGCACAAACAGATCGGGAAGATCGGAGCCATTCTTCGAGAGCTAGACGGAAAAGCCTGTCCTTCTTGCGGAAACCATAAATATCAGCTGGTACTTCGTGGGAATATGCACCCGCAAGCTGGCGGACTCTTCGCTCGCTGTTCTCAATGCCAGCGCCCTCGCGGACTTAACAAAGACCTAGGTCGATTGCTCTGGATGTAAATAATTCCATCTCTCGTCAACAGAGGAGAAACACACAATGCACGTTTTCTCTTCCCCGATCCAATACCTTAAATTGCGCAGAGCACGCAGGAAACAAACACAAACCGCGTTACATATGTTATCAGTCAGCGGAGTGGTCAGACTCAGCCACGTTGAACTCCGTTACTCGACACCCATTGCCAACACGACCGCCTTCTGCAGGCAACCGACTGTATTGGGGCATCAAAGCCACCCTCTCCCGTTACCCTCATGGGACCATGCCACCACGTGCAATATGAAACCGGCCAGCCAATGGGCACGTCTCCTTTCATCCTCTCTTGTCCGGATTGCGAAAAAACCTATCGTACTTCCATGGACTAAGCCGCTAGATCTATGAATCTTCCTGTCTTCCTCGGAGAGTTTTTCTTGATCTCCCGTGCGAACCGCTTGTACCTCCCACCTAGCCTAGGGTAAGATCACCCATCGCTTGCTGGCCTCCCTATGGTCATCGACCCGCGTTGCAGATGATTGGGAACCCCGCATAGAACTGGGACTAGGGGAGAGGTGGCCGAGTGGCCGAAGGCAGCAGTTTGCTAAACTGCCGTAGGGGGAAACTTCTACCGAGGGTTCAAATCCCTCCCTCTCCGCCACAGTGTGCTTTACTGACTCCTTCAAAACCTGTATTTACACTAAAGAAAACCGTGCGGCTGCAGGCAGCAGAAAACCTACTCAATCGTGCCAGATACTGACATAAAAAACATATCTCCCCCACACTGGCTACTCTATTCGGTGCCCGAATGGAATGTATACGCCTTTCCCGTCTGCTTCAGATTCGGGGTGACACAGAACCTTCTCATTGGCTGTAATGGTTGGCCGTCCCCACTGCATAGGCAGCCAGACAATCAGCATAATTTTGTGTATCTGGTCTAGGTATCTGGCGGGATACTGCGCTGTACCAAGCGAGCGTTATTGAGACTCATGCCAGCAGTCACTGCACTCGACCATTGGCACTCCACCTGACACCAATGCGAGCCCGCATTACTTACAAAGACTTCTACTGCAACAACTAAGACACCGCGACGACAAGCGCACTGGGGGAAGGGTTCACTATTCCATCAGTCCGCACGGTGCGTCGAGTATGTCTCCCTCCTTGGGGCCTGCCTGGTGGCTTACAAACTCCCATAAACATTATAGGCTAGACTGCCAAGATTTCACTAATTGCCGATCGTTCAACACGCCCGATATTACTCCACTGCTCCGTCATCGGAATCAATGCATGAATCCTCGCTTCGATGCTTTCCAATCGTTGCGCTGCAGTCGAATTGCTTCGATAGGCTGATACCATAAGAAAGGATCGGAGTCCGTGCAAAAACATCATAATCATCGTCGCCTGAACTTGGTTGGCCAAATCATAGAGGGCATCAATCTGTTTGAGAATGGGATCAAGCTGGGACACCGACACAACAGGAGACAGATCACTCGCTCGTACCTCTATAAGTGCGGAACTGATGATCGGAACTCGCCGACGGACTTCTTGAAGAAACGCGTCGTCGAGCCGGTCAAGCTCTGCCAAGATGCGCCCGACGCCGGCGACATCAAGTAGATCAGCTTCCTGCTCGGCTCGCTGAATCACAGCTTCCAACACATCGCGGACCGGCTGTGTCGACCGCGCACGAGCCTGTTGCAGGCCCCGGAGAGCTTGAATGAGTGTGGGACTGGAACTCGCGAGGGGCTGCACCCCCAACTGGGAACCCACAGAAGGCTCCGTCACAGGGATAGGAAGAGCCTGCAACGAATCACTTACCGTTGCTAGAGGAACATTGCCATGTCCAGCAAATTCGCCCACGTGCCCTCCTGCTAGGGCACGCACGGCCACACTGATCCGATCCAACCCGTCCTGAAGCGACTGGAGTGCCGCCGCTATCGCACGTGACTCTGGTCGCCGGACATCGTGGAGAATCGGAAGTAGATTCGACGCCATCTGCGCAATAGTCTGAAGCTGCACTGTCGAAGCAGATTTCGCAAGATTGGTAATCCCCTGCAAGAGAATCCCGTAGAGCTTCGGGCGCGCCGCCCCCTTGGCCCCTTCAGCGAGCTGTCTCACTGCGGTCTGAATTTGTGCCAGCCACTCGTGCGCTTCGAGGACGAATAACCCAATCACTTCCTTCTCAAAACTAATATCTACAGCTCCCTGCACAGAAGGTTGGTCTCTGCATCGATGCTCATCGGAACAGGCAACAGTCTCATCTTGCTGGACAGAAGCCCTGGACTCAACGGCACCTTGAATTGCACTCGCAAGCGCGTCTAAGCCTTCCAAGAGCGATGTGAACTGATCGGATGCCGAGGGGACGACTTCCTGGGTCTTGGCCTGCGTCCCATTCACGGGACCCGATGCGCGTGTGACGTCAGGAGGCTCCAATGTTTCAACGATCGTCACGAGAGGGGTACAGCTCAGATCGAGCTGCCGCCGCTCCTGGCCATACGCTACCTCGCCCTCAATCCTTACAACCGGACGGAGTGGGTAGCGCGGATTGACTCGTATGACCGACCCAACCTCTCCGGTGGTTAACCGCACAGACGTACCCAATGGATAGGCCGACAGCTGCTCAACCAAGGCTTTCACGACTTCGCGAGGGAACGCTGTCCTTTCAGCCACAATCAATTCTCGCACCGCCTCGTGCGGAAAGAATCGGCGTCGATACCCGCGAGGACTCACGAGAGCGTCGAAGATATCAACCACGCCGATGATTTGGGCAAACTCACAGATTTGACGCCCATTCAACTTATTTGGATACCCTTGTCCGTTCCATCGCTCATGCGCTTGGCGCACTACTTGTGCCAACCAGTCGTATTTCTGACCCGCCTTTCGAATCGTTTGATAGCCGAGTTCAGGATGTTGTTCAATGAGCGTACGTTCATCATGCGTCAACCGGCCCGACTTCGTAATTAATGACTGCGGCACAGCAAAGAGCCCAATGTCGTGCAGAAGCCCTGCTAAGGTCAGCCGATCCAGCTCCTTCCCATGATATCCTAGCCTCGCACCAACCGTCGTTGCCAATATTGCGACATTCACGAGATTCGTGATGAGTGATGGGCCGGCTGGGCCGCTCATGGCCTGAATCAGCAATTGATCGCTTCGCTTAAGTTCCCCCGCAATCTCCACCGCTAAGGCAGACAACGCGTCCAGGTCAAGTCCTCCCTGCTGCTGCACAGCGAGAGCCACGCCAGACAATTGTTCCTCCGCAATCCGATACCAGTCTGTTATGCGGTATTCGTTCATACCCCGTAAGCATCCTCGTAGGAGATTCGAGCATTCATCATCTGACTTGTCCGATCCGCAGAACAAGCCGATCATCAACCTGTACAGTATGCTCGATCGCTCCAGCAAAGAGACATTGATCACAGAGAGCGTTAATGAGCCGCCCGATCCCTTTGCTCTGTTCGTAGATGGCTGCAATCGCCTCTTTCGTAAACACGTCTGTCCGATCTGTCGCAGCCTTCATGCGAGAGGCGATATACAGCATCGTCTCCTCTGCCGTGAACGGACCCAGATGCGCACGAACCGCGATCCGTTGATTAAACTGAGGAATTCCCCCGACGCGATGACGCAGTTCCGGCTGGCCGATCAGGACAACGGTCATGAGAAATCGATCGTTGAGCTGAAAGTTCGTCAGCAAGCGGATTTCTTCAAACCCTTTATTGCTTTCAATCGATTGGGCTTCATCCACAATCAGCACCGAGTGAATTCCACGCTGGGCATTTAACTCCAGGCGTTCATTGAGTATCTGCAGCCGCCCGGCCTTTGATCGTACAGGCTCAAGTCCGAATTGAGACAACACCTCATCTAACAATTCAGATGGAGACAAGGCAGGATTGGCGACGAGCGCGACATCATATCGAGTCGGCATCATCCCCACGATCAGACGACGACTCAGCAAGGTTTTTCCACACCCAATATCACCGGTAAGCAAGAGTATGCCTTTGCCGGTATGAATCCCATAACTCAACCACCGGTGAGCCGTCTCATGTTGTGAGCAAGAGACATAGAATCGCGGATCCGGCACGTTGTCGAACGGGAGAGCGTTCAGCCCCCAATATCTCGTATAGTCGACTTCTACGTTCATCATGCCGTCATCTTCGGTCGGAAGGTCCACCTACCCCACGGATCTTGACAAATCTCTGTATGAGAATCCGGCACAGAGAACTCACGAATGGCCGGCAGGAAGCAACTGATTGATTGCGGCACGCTGGGCTCGACCATGCTCCACCCACTGATGACTGGCGACTCCCATTGTATGCAGACGCCCCTTCACCGATTCCACCCGAGTGGCAGCAAGAAACACACGGCGCTGCGCCACCACGGTCAACAGACTGTGCAGGCCGCTGAAAAACATCATGGCTGAACTCGCATTCACTTGCTGCGCTGCAGCGCGCAATCGTGCAACGTCTTGAAGAGAGGCCTCAAGTGCCACACTGCCTGATGATGCTTCATCCCTGGTTTCTTTTAGATCACTCATCGTTCGTAAAATTTCAGGCACTCGCTGGTCAATCGCCTTCAGGAATGACTCTTCTGCGTCGGACACCCGAACAAGATATCCTTGAATGACGGTGGTGTCGATACGCTCCACACCAGCTTGAACCTGTCCCTCTATCTGCTCGATTAGGATGCGAATAAGGTTGTGCCCAGACGTCATACTAGACGGCGAACTATTTTGCAGTGATTGAAGCGCGTGTAGAAACTCCTCAGGAGCAAGGCGCCGGCCCTCTGCCTCGCCGACCGAACCGGTTCCATCATTTTCAAAGGAGATGCCTGTCGCATGAGTTAATGCGGTGTGGATCTGTCCCAACTGCTTACAGAGGACAAGAAAGTCTTGACCGGAGAATTGCTTCTGCGGGTCTCGGAGAGCCTCGATAAAAGGAATCGCTTCGACGCTGGCCTTCTCGATGTCTGGAAGATTGATCGTGGCAGCCGATCCAGCGAGATTCGTCACTCCAGCCGAAATCGTCCCGATCAGCTTGGCATGCCGCTCCGACACCGGAGCCTGTTGCAACTCATCGAGCGCGACATGAATGTTCTGGAGCCATTCATGCGCCTCCTGGACGAACAGTTCAACTAATTCTTTCTGAAAACCGTCTACGGTGTCGGCAGCCATGATCTCAGTCCTTCATAAGAGAAACGATTCGCAGAAGAGATCGAACAACATTAGGACCGTCGTTTCCCATTCCCAAGCTGAGAAGCCAACCCTGCGATCTCCCCCAACTTGATCGCCATCTCTTCAAACCGCTTGGTGGCTTGCTCAGTTGCTTGCTCCGATTCAGACACACGCTTCACGAGCAGGCTATTTCTCTCTCGTTCCGTCTGAAGCAATGCCTCACTTTCATGAATTGTCTGTGATAGACGCTCAGCTTCGAAAAGACGCACGGCAATACTCCTACTTTGTTCCTGCTCAGCCGCAATGGCCAGCTCCAGCGTATTGACTCGTGCGGCAACTTGCTCTGTTTCAGCCAGACGACGAGTTAAGTCACTCGTACGCGCCTGCTCCTGGACAAGCTCCTGCGCTACTAGCTGAGACCGAATCACCCCCTTCTCCATTTCAGTGATCTGCTCAACCAGTTGCGTCGCAGCTTGACGCTCGGCGTTCAACGTCGCTTCCAGCTCTTGGACATGACTCTCATTCTTCTGCAGCTCAGTGAGACGCGAGGCCTGTTGGGCCGTATTCTCTCTCTCGTTCCGAAGAGCGGCCTCCAGTTCCCTCACCTGCCCACCTAAACTCTCCGCGAGAGATGCTTGGTTCGAGACCTCAGCCACCCGGTCTCGTTCGGCCTTGAGGGCGGACTTAAGTTCCTGCACCTGCGCAGTGATGCCATCCGTCCCTGCGAGTTCTTTCTTCAGCTGAGCAATCTGTTCTCGTTCCCCTGCCAACATCAGCTCAATCTCTTGAGCACGACCAAGCTGTTGCTCGAGTTCTGCAACTCGCTGCGAACTCCGTGTTGCGCGATCTCGCTCAACCAGAATTTCTTCCTCCAACGGCTTCAATCGTGCGACTGCCTGCCGATAGATTTCTAATTGTTCATCACTCACACGCGCGTTTTGATTCAGGTCGATAGACGAGGCTGCCTTTTCGACACTCTTGACAGCAGGCGCGGCAACGTTCTGCCGCTTCGCCAACAATTCGAGTACACGATCCTTCAGCGACGTACCCTGGAACGGCTTCTTCAATACGCCATCGGCATGACACACTTCTGCATGCTTCGTCACATCATCGTTGACGATACCTGAGATCAAGAGCACCGGGGTATTCGCGAGCGTCCTCTGGCCGCGCACGAAGGCGCACACCTCATAGCCGCTCTTATCCGGCATGATCACGTCGGATATGACCAGGTCAGGCGTCTCTTTGGCCAAATAGGCCAATGCCTCCTCTCCGTTCGCAACAAGAGTGACTCCAAGTCCAGCCTCAGTCAGCAACCGTTCGGCAACTTTTCTGACCGCAATACTGTCGTCGGCAATCAACACGTTCGGCATGGCAGATTCCTTCCCTGAATTCCTTTAACTACTGGCCTCATCCTGTCTCAATCGACCGAGTCGCTGCAACGCCACGATAGCTACATCCTGTGCACCAATCGTGATCAACCCCAGTGATTCAATGTCCCCACTGCTGTTCGGGCGAATAGCTGCCGGATTCACTGCCTGGAGAGAAGGCACGGCGGCATCGATACAGATGGCCATCGGCCCGTCGAGATGGCGTGCCACCAAGCACAGCAACGGCTCTCCCTGCACAACGCGATTGAGTCTGGCCGCCAAATCGTAGACCGGCATCACATGATCGTCCCGCTTCAGCATGGCTTGCACGAAGGGAGTCCGACTCGGTACCGAAATAGTCTCAGCCCAAGGCGACACCCCCTCCACATCTTCCGTCCGTGCAGCCAGCTTCACTCCACCAACTGAAAACACCACGACATTCCAGAGCCGTTTCGCACCCAGAGCATGCTGTTCCCCACGCGCTGCCCTCAGCACTCTCTACCTACTATGGCTGAGAATGCCTTAATCAGCGGTTCTGCCCGCCCGACAGGGACAGGTACGACGGCGGGCAGCTCTCCCAACATCCATGAAAGGTTCAGGATCAGCACCAACTGATCCCGATACAGCAGCATCCCTCCAAACCAATCTCGCTCATCGCGTTGAAACTGTGCCGGCAACGGGAGACACTTTTTCCGTTCGATGTCCATTAAACCCACCACCTGCTCAACGCCGATCGCACCTTGAAAACGCCCGGTTGAATACAACACCGTCCGCCTTTCGGGACCGAACAAATTCGCAACCACTGAAAGCCGTTGGGCCAGATCCACCGATTGATAGACGATCCCCGCTGCGGTCACGGCTTCTTCATGACCGACTTCTCCTTGCGTCAGAACTCCCCGCACTCCAGCTGCAGGCAAAGCGAAATGATTAATCCCAAGACGGACGACCAAGAAACTGGCCGTCTCCACCAACCTGTTCTCCGAATTGTGGCCGCCTCGTAAACTCATACTCGACATACCCGCTTCGACTGCCCGGTGCCATGGCCTCGTTGAAAGATCGTGCGCAAGGGGTCCTTATCGACGCACAGCAGCTTCTTTGCTTATCCAGCGTTCAACTTCCTGGATCAAAGCACGTTCTTCGACAGGCTTGGCGATATAGGAGCTCGCTCCGATATTGAGTGCCATTTGACGGTGCTTATCACCGGCTCTCGTCGTCATGACAATGACCGGTGTCTGCTGCGTTTGCTCCCGGCTTCGGAGCCCTTGAATGACTTCGTACCCATTGAGTTTTGGCATCTCAAGATCAGTGATAATCAGCCGATAGCGCTCCGCAGATGCCTTACGAAGACCTTCTTCTCCATCCACTGCGGTGTGGACAACGTACCCGGCCGATTCCAGCATCCGACCCACGAACTTCCGAATACTCAAAGAGTCGTCGATTAAAAGAAGCAAGCGTTCCGTCACGTTCGATTCTGGGGCTTCAGCGTATGGAGGCAGCGAATCCGCCGCCGCGTGTACCGACAACTCCGGTGCGGCAGCGGCTTGCGCTTCTCGGGACAGCAATCGAGCAGGATCCAACACCAGAACCACACGCCCTTCCGGATCGATGGTTGCACCGCCGAAGCTGGACCGATCCAAGGCCTTCAACGACCCCAGCGGCTTTACGACGATTTCCTGGCGACCGAGTAATTCATCGACTACGATGCCGATCATCCCGACAGCCGTTCGCACGATGACCACCGGCTTCCCAATTTCCACTGCCACGCTGCGTTGATTGAGGAGCTGCTGGAGCGGCTGCGCTTCGATCGCTTCCTCGCCGAGATGTAAGATCGATCGTTCCCCCATCCGTTGATGCACGCCGGCAGTGACCATGGTGACTTCACGCACTGCCGGAAGCGGTATTGCGTACCGCTCGTTCCCTGCCCTCACCATAAGAGCTGTGGCAATCAATAATGTGAACGGGAGACTGAGGGTAAACTTCGTCCCCACTCCTCGAACGGATTCGACGTCGATGCGGCCATTCATACTTTCTATGACACGCTTGACCACATCCATACCGACACCTCGACCCGCCTGATCGCCGATCTGATCGGCCGTCGAGAATCCTGGAACAAAGATGAACTTGATAACTTCTGATTCGGGCATCGAACGGACCATCTCTGGGCCGATGAGCCCTCGCTCGACCGCTTTGGCTCGGATCTTTTCGACGTCGAGGCCAGCCCCATCATCTTCGACTTCAATCAACACCGCGTTCCCACGATGCACCGCATGAATATACACCGTGCCGGCTGCCGGCTTCCCTTTCGATACTCGAATAGCCGCAAGCTCGATGCCGTGATAGACCGCGTTGCGCACAAGGTGAATCAGCGGATCGACCAATCGCTCCACGACGACCGTATCAACCTCGGTATGTTCACCGGAGGTGACCAACGCCACTTCTTTTCCTGTCGCGCGCGCCATCTCGCGCGTAGCCCTGTGGAATCGTGTAAACGGCGTACCGACCGGCACCATACGGGCTCGAGCAATTTCATCCCGCATACCGAGCGTCAGTTGCGCCAGGTGGCTCATGTCGTCATGTGAGCGGCGAATCGAGCCACTCAACTGAGTCATCGATTCTGAAATATCCGCTGCCACCTCGCCGATGCGGCGAGCTAAAATATTGAAATCGTCGTACTTGTCAAATTCAAGGCTGCCGAAGTCACACACACCGTCAAATCCCTGGGCCGAGGAAGTCGGTGGACCTGACGAGGCAGTCGGAAGTGTAAAAGTATGTTTCTCGGCAAACGAGTGAACCGATTCCACCAGTCGTCCTTTGTAGGCCAATACTTGCTGCGAAAGTTGCTCCAGCATATGCAGCCGCTGTTCGAGCCGTCCTCGGCCGATAACGAGCTCACCGACCAGATTCAGCAACCGTTCTAAGCGATCGCGGCTGACACGGATAACTTCGCGATCTTCTACGACCTTTCCACCCACCGTTTTACCTTCCGCTGTTTTGGCGAGCTCGACGGCTTCTTGCTCCCGCACCTCTTGGTCCACCGGCACATCGACGCGATGAACACCTAGGCGAGACTCCACTACCTGAGCTATCGTCACTTGATCCAGATGTTTGAGTCCTTCCAGTGCGGACGCATATCGTTGACGAAGCGCGTACAGAGACGTGGGATCTCGCCGCATCAGCAGACGGACCACATCCACCGATCGTAATAGCATGTCCGTATGCCCGGAAAGAATGTTGATACGGCCCTCGCGCACCGCCATCATAAAATCCTCGACATAGTGCACCAGATCGCCGAGCGACTGGAATCCTACCGTATAGGCAGACCCCTTGAGTGTATGAGCCGTCCTGAACAGTTGACCGATTACGTCCGAATTGTGCGGATCTTTCTCGAGACGAAGCAATTGAGCTTCGAGCGACTCGATATATTCCTGTGCTTCCGGGGCAAAATAAGACAGCACCTCAGCATCGAGGAGCGGGAGCAGATACTCATCCGTCAACGGACTCGAGAGAGAAAGCGATTCCACCTCAGTGCCGACAGACTCTTCTGAACGATCCATAATGGCTGTCACAACCTGGGGAACCGGAACGATGGCCGCCACCGCCTGAGTCACCATCCTCATGTGTTCCCCGGCACAGATCCTCGCCAGTGACTGAGTCATTTCCGGCACATCCTGTTGGAGTTTGGCCACCATGCCATCGTCCCGGCGCATCAGCATCCGTAGCGTGTCGATAGCCCGACCGACGACGCCAAGCTCATCGAACGAGAGCGAAATTCTGCCCTCACGGACTGCAATCACGCAATCCTCAACCGATTGAGCGACATCGCAGAGCACCGAAAAGCCAATCGTAAAAGAAGACTCCTTGAGCATGTGGACCATACCGTAGAACTTATAGATCGCCTCCTCGTCCTTGGAATCTTCGCGCAGGCGATGAAGCAGCGACTCCATGGTATCCAGATACTCTTGCGCTTCCGGCGCAAAATACGACAGAACTTCGGCATCAAGAGTCGGAACTAAATAGTCCGCCATCAAAACTGCCTGTCCAGATGGAGCCGCAGCTGGGGAAGACGGAAATAATCCGTCTACTTCACCCTTCCATCGTGCACTCACTGACAGGTCTTCAGCGCCTCCATCCGCAACTACTTTCAATTGGGTCTTGAATGAAATCACCATTCCACGCATGATCTCCAAGGCCTTCGGCCAGAGAGACTCCTCTATAGACGGCGCCGCTTCTAGAGTCGATTCAACCAACGATCCCATCAAGGCTAACCCCTGATAGCCGTAGAGCGCCGACGCCCCTCGGATCTTATGCGCCCACACATACTCCGCTTGCAGTTGTGATGGAGTTGGCACCGTCCCATCGGATGGATGGAATGCCTTCGTCAGGAAGTCCAATGCCTCCGACGCTTCAGTGACGAAGATATCAACGAGACCCTGCCGGTCAAATTCTGAACTCATCCCTGTCCTTTCTTGCCCGGAGTATCAGCGGGTCCTCCGGGAAGCAGGTCTAGGCCAATTTGAACTGGGCGACGGAAGTCGTCAGCCCTTCGGCGAGTTTTGCCATGTCTTCGACGGTCGCGCGAGCCGAGTCAGTCGCCTTTTGGGTCTCCAGAGTACCGCCGGCGAACTCCTTAATCGAGAGGCCCACCTGGTCAGTTGAGGCAGTCTGGCTCACCGCGGCACTGGCGATGGTCTGTGCCAGTTCAGACGAGCGTTGGGCGATCCCTGAAATTTCCTTGAATACTTCACCCGTACGCAGCGCTGAAGCCGATCCGGCTTCCACCGCCTGAGTTTCATGTTCCATGGCGACGACTGCGTCTTGCGTTTCCGTCTGAATCACTTTCACGAGATCCGCAATTTCGCGGGTGGCGCCCGTGGAGCTTTCAGCCAGCTTTCTGACCTGATCCGCCACGACGGCAAATCGAGCCCCAGCTTCGCCGGCGCCGGCTGCCTCGATGGCAGCATTCAGCGCAAGCAAGTTAGTCTGACTGGCAATATCGCGAATCGTCGATACGATCTGAGAAATTTCTAGCGATCGATCACCCAGCGCTTTGACCTGTTTCGACATGCGTTGCACAGACGAGCGAATGCTCTGCATGTCCTGCACGGTTTCTTGCACGGCCACGCGGCCGCGTTCCGTCGCTTGCAACACTTGATTCGCAGACTCAGACGAGGCGCCGGCAGTTGCCGAAACCTGTCGCATTGAAAGGGCCAACTGCTCAACCGCGTTTAACGTCTTCGTGGATTCATCCGCCTGTTGTTTTGCGGTACCGGCCATCTGTCCTGCGCCGGCCCGGAGTGTGCCAGCCGACTTGTTTACGCGCTCGGCTGACTCACGGACTTGTTTCATCAACTGCGAGAACCGCTGAATCATAAGGTTGAACGCGTCGGCCAAGTTTCCGAACATATCAGCTGTCACCTCGCCGCGCTTCGTCAAGTCTCCCTTACCGACGTCCGACACCAAGACGAGGAAGACCATCAACCGTTTTTGCAACTCGTCGCGTTCACCTTCCGCCTTCGCGAGAGCCGTCGTAATGTAGTCCAACATGCTGTTGAACCCGGTTGCCATCTGACCAATCTCCTCCTTTGTCGTCACTTTGGCGCGCGATTGGTAGTTCCCGGAACCGGCCAACTGCGCAATCTGCGCAATATGGGAAAGGTTCTTCGAGAAGAATTGAGCAATCCAATACCCGATACCGAGTCCGAGAGCCACCGCAATAAGGCCGCCGATAATCACGATGATCGTACCGTTGAACGCCAGGGCCTGGGCATCTTCGTTGAGATCTTTCGCCACTTCATGCAAGTCCATGACTTGTTCATGGTGGCGCGCGAGGACGTGATCGAATGGCTGCTGCAAGTTTACCCTCAAGGCCAAGACCCCGAGGTCTCGCATGTTTTCAGCTTGTGCCGGTGTCAGGTTCTTCCCAAAACTATCGGCCAGGGCACTCAGAGCCCCTTCGGCCTCCTTGAAGTATTGTTCGATGGCCGGTTTCAAAATCGACAAGTCTTTCGTCTCGTCTCGACCCGATCGAGACACACGAAGAATGGTCGCTGAATAATCGGTCATGACTTGATTGACCTTCTCGCGGTATGGCGCCAAACGCTTGAACTCGGCCACAAAGTCCGCATGCTTCGTGATGTTTGTCATGTTGATCAAGACCTGTTGGTGCGACGTCAACGCGGAGCCCATTTCCGCGAACTCGGCCAATGGGACCGTATAGTCGACGTATACGGCCTGTGAGGCGTCGCTCAACTTCTGGAGCGTCATCACACCGATGGTGGCCATCACCATGATGACGAAACTGACGAGACCGAAGCTCGCAAGCAGCTTTGTCCGCGTCTTGAGATTGTATAGTGCGCTGCTGCGATCTACCTTGACCATCTCGGCCTCCTTCTCTCTGATCGTGCCTGAAATTTGATGCGATCCATGCTGGCTGTGTTTTTGTTAGCTCTTCCCCTCGAAATGTGAGAGCATCACCGACGTTTCCAACACACCTCGGAGTCTGTCCTCCAGCTTGACGACGGTTGACACGAAGGGAAACGCCCCCTCCCTCGTGCCAACTGGAGCCGGTAGAAATTGATCTTTGGCAATGGTGCGAATTTCCGGAACCCCATCGACTAGGAGGCCGACCTGCCAATTTAAGTGTTGCACCACGACGGCATACCGCAAGGCGACCACAGCGTCCAGTCCGAACATCGGTCTGAGGTCGAGCAACGGGATCACCGTGCCGCGGAGATTCGTGACGCCTACCAAACCGGTTGGCATCCCGGGGACCGGAGTAATGGATTCAACGACAAACACTTCTCGCACGCTTTTCAGGTCGATCGTGAATATCTCTCCCCCCATAGAAATAACAGCGGCGCGCATGGTCGAGGATCCGCCTGCCCGTGGCTGACCGGATTCGGACGAAGAGACCCCCTGTGCAGTCAAGGCATGATCCATAACCGTTGAACGCGATGCGGAGTCCATCAACCTTAGCCCATTACCTTCTTGACGGCGGTCAACAGGTCTTCAGCCTTAAATGGTTTGACGATATAGCCATTCGCTCCTTGCTGCTGTCCCCAGAACTTATCGCTCTCGTTGCCCTTGGACGTGCAGAGAATAATCGGAATATTCTTACAGCGGTCGTCATTCTTAAGATCGCGGCAAGTCTGAAAGCCGTTACGACCAGGCATGACCACATCTAAGACGATTAAATCCGGTTTCTCGATGGCCACCTTGTCTTCCAGCTTGTCGCTGCTTGGATAGGAAACGACCGTATGGTTTGCCCCTTTTAAACAGCCTTCGATCAACTGAAGCTCGGCATAGGAATCATCCACGACGACGATCTTGCTCATTGAGCATCTCCTTAAGGTTTGATGTGTGTGAATCTGCACATGGTCATAGAAACTGCCCCCCTATTGCTTCAAGGGGAGGACCAGGCTGATGGCTCCGGCCAAACTGCCCTCTTTCCATCCTTCCTTTTTCATCCCCGCAATGTCCTGCTCCCCCTTCGGCGCACCGTGGCAACTGAGGCAGGAAACAGATGCATATTCAGGATCCATCATGCGCAACACCGGTCTCCCATCGACCGTTGTGCTGCGGACATAGACTTGGTCCTTCGGATGGCGTGGATCGCTGAACATCCGAAGCACTTCCTGCTCAAACTCATCCGGTTTACTTTTCGGAGTCCGATAATCGATTCCGGTCAGTTTCATGCGGACACCGGTCTTCTTATAGAAATGTTCTCCGACTCGGCGGGCAAACACGGCATGAAGAAAACCCTTGAAGCCGACTCCCTGTCTGTTGATGACCGGCTGCGCCTCGTCGACCACTTCTTTCTCCGCTTCCACCAAGGCAAGATAGAAGCTGGCTTGGGGCACCACATTGGGAACGCGGAGATCGATTTTAGTTTTTTTCTTGAACCGCTCCATAACTTGATCAGCTACGAAATCGGCCGTAAAGCCCTTCTCAGCCTTTGTCGCGTCGTTAATGGTAACTTGATGCTCCGATACCACCTCGCGCCCGATCTTCACCAATTCGATCAAGTGCTCTGCTACTTCGGTGGTCTCGTTCGTGGCTCTCGCCGGGGTACACCAGGCCGACGAGATCGTCGTGATCCCCACCGCCACCATCATGAGAACCAGTCTACGCATCGCCTTTTCCTCCTTGCGTTCGGTTTAGCAGGTTGCCATGAGTAATGTTTCTCGGAATTGAAACATCGTTGCACGACCTTGAGTGTAGCGGGTCATTCGCCATTGGCAAGTGAATCGACAATTTCGACATCGCTTGAATATCGAATCGCCGCCGGCTCTGTGCGTCACAGCAAGGAAGTGATCCTTCCCCATACGCACTGCCCTCGATAGCCCCCAGCAACATGCGTGCCGACGTGCGCATAAGATCAATTCTCGTTTCCCGCACGGTAACAGGTAATTTCTTGTTTTGTGGATCCATTGTATATCCTTGACAAAACCCAAACCTCTGCTACACCTGAGGGGAACGGGTATATATTGGCCACAATAAAGAATCTTGGGTCACATCTCCCTGACCATCAACAAGGGACAACCCTCAGTCATGCCGGCAGTGATCGCGGCAAAATGAACGCCTGAGAAAACGTCTCAAGAGGCAACATTCACTAGGAGGTGCCGCCATGTTTCGGAACCTGAAGATCGGACGCAAACTCGTATTACTCGGAATTGTGTTCAGCGTGCCGGTCGCGGTTCTGCTGTTCTTACTCATCAAGGAGCAAAACATCGCGATCGACTTCGGAGAGAACGAACGAAGGGGTGTCGAATACATCAATCCAGTTCGACACCTGCTCCATGATATTCAGAAGCATCAGGTCGCGTTTCTCAATGGAGCGATTGAAACCCCTGCCCTGGAGAAACAAATCGAGGAGGATATTCGATCCATCCAGGAGGTGGATAGTCGTTACGGGAAAGAATTAAAGACGTCCCATGGCCTTGCTGGATTGGCGGAGAAATGGTCCACGACCAAATCATTGGTTCTTCGCAGTTCCAGCAATGCCAAACCAGAGAATATCAACTCGGCGTATGACGATATCGTGGGGAAGTCAATCCTCCCTCTCATTATCCAAGCAGGAGATACCTCGAACCTTATCTTGGACCCCGATCTCGACAGTTACTATGCGATGGACAACGTCGTCCTCAATTTGCCCGCCCTTGGGCAATTGATTGCGCAGACCAATGCGCACGTCGCCGACCTCATTCTGACACGTGAGAACATGGAATCGAAGAAACAGCTTATATCCTTCCTCTTGGCGAGGATCGAACCGACAATGGAGAGGCTCAGTACGGGGCTCCAGACATCCATTAATCAGAATCCTTCTTTGCGCAACAAGCTCTCCCTTCCCCTCCGTACACACATCGAGTCGGTGAAGGCCTTCGACGATATGATCCGACGCCAAGTCTTGGACGCGGGGCCAAGTGACTTCGCAAAAATCGATCTGAAGTCCATGAGCGCGAATGGATTGAAAACTCTTGAATCCAATTCAACGATGTACGACGTCACGACAGGCGTCCTTGACGACCTGCTCGTCACCCGCATAGCCACCTTCAATCAACGCCGGACCGTTTCTCTGGGCATCGTCAGTATCAGCGTTGTGTTCGCCGCGCTGTTCGTTGCATCAATTGGACGCAGCATCAGCAGACCTATCGCCGAACTCAGAGAGGTGACGGATCGTATCAGTAGGGGAGACTTGAGTGTTTCCGCCGACATCGATCGGCAGGATGAAATCGGCCAGCTGGCAGGAGCAATCAACCGACTGCAAAAATCCATGCAAGGCGGCAAATTAAAGGCCGCTGCATAGGAATCGAGCAGCCTGTGCGGTTAGTGCGAATACGCAGCGCAATGGAACAGATGACGAAATGCGCACATTTATCGCACTGCGATCGATAACGAGAACTGCGCGATTCACCGTTGGACGATTCGGCACGTGACTGGGTTCCGTCCATTGAGCCTTTGAGCGAAGCGGGAAGGCTCTGTATCGAAAAGCGCGACCCTGGCAAGGATACCATCTTGGCAGCGTCAGGGCGGGCGAGTGAGAAGAACAACTTTCTCAGCATCCAGCTAAGAAAACGGGATTCGATCAGCACGGTTCACATGCCGGTCGAGTCCCGTTGCCATAAAAACTCAGGCTCATTCTGCTGCTTGGCCATCCATCTTGCCAAGACAAACAACGCGTCGCTGAGGCGATTCAGAAAACGCACCAGAGAGGGATCCAGGGGCTCTTCCTTCCCCAACCGCACACACCTACGTTCAGCTCGCCGACAAATCGTTCTGGCCTGGTGTAATAAACTGGGAATCTTCCCACCCCCCGGGAGAACAAATTCCTTAAGAGGCGGCAAATCTTTCTGGCATTGATCTATGAGTTTTTCTAGCCTGGCCGCATCCCGGGCTGTAACCGCCGGCATATTCTCGAACGTCTGCCCTGGCGCCGTAGCCAGTAGTCCACCGACATCGAACAGCTTATTCTGCATCCAGCGAAGTTCTTCTTCTAACCGATCGGCAGACGAATGAGTCCCGACCGACTCTGCATTAAACGCCCTGACAACCCCGATCGTCGAGTTCAGTTCATCCACGTCCCCATAGGCTTCAACTCGCACACTGTCCTTCCATACTTGTTGCCCACCAGCCAATCGGGTTTTCCCCTTGTCACCGGTTTTTGTATAGACCTTTGTGATGCGCATTGCTCTTCTCCTTTTTAGAGGCCTTCAAACCGATAGCTGACACCGCCATACACAGCAATACCGGACGCCGGGACGATGAACCGTTCACTCGCGCCGCCTCCAGTTAATGTATTGGTCGCGATCGTTCCCGACGTGGAGTATTTCTGGTCGAGTATATTGTTCACCATCACAAACCCGCTCAGATGCCCTCCAGGGACAGGCCGTTCGTAGGCCACGCGACTGTTGAGCAAAAAATACCCTGGTAGCCGAGGTTGCGTATTGGCATCGTCGTTGATAAAGAACTGCGAACTGACATAGAGCCCGATCAACGACACCGTCCAACCCTCAGCAGGATGCAGATTGCCTGTCACGCTCAGCCTATGCTTCGGCACGTGAGAGAAGCTATCTCCCACCTCAATCGTGTTAGACAATGAGGACTGCACACGACTACGGATAGTCGCCTCCGTAAAGGTATAGTTGATCATACCATCGAGAACGCGATCGTAGCGGGCTTTCAACGTCGTCTCGATCCCGCGACGTCTCGAACGATCGATGTTGCGGTTCAGTCCGTCAAAGCCACCGCTGAACAGATCGCAATCACTACAAGTGAAAAACACTTCGTTGCGAACATCGGCTTGGAATAGCGCCGCGCTGACTTCTCCCCACTGCTGAATCTTCGCCTTCACCCCCACTTCATAATTACGTGACGTGACCGCTTTGAGATCCGGGTTGGACAAGCCGATGAAAGGGAAGAGCTCCTGGTACGTCGGTGGACGAAACCCCTCGCTATAGTTCACATAGACACTGAGATCCGGGGTGGGTAAATATGTCAGTCCCGCCCTTGGCGTCGCTCGACTGAAGACCTTCTTGTTCTGACCTGAAGGAGTAAAAGTATCCGCAAACTCTGTCGCAATGCTATTTCGGTCATACCGCACCCCGCTTACCACGATCAGATTGTGAAGAATGTGAAGCGTTTCCTGCGCATAGAATGACGTGATGTTTTCGTTCGTATCCGCAATGTTGCCGAATGGACCGAACCCTGAGAGCGAACTTAGACGGCTCCCGAAATCGTTGCGCGCCCCTTCGAACCCCACAACAAGACTGTTCTTCTGAAGACCCCAAGACGCATCGTGCCCGACCTGAAACGTCCCACCTTTCGATTCCGTTTCGCCCCTCGTGCTCGCTGTCGACAACTGCGAGCCGAGAAACGCTGGTTGGCCCACGCCGAACAGTTCCTGATTCAGCCTACGGTAGTACGCATTGAGATTGAGAGAGAATCCAAACGGCAAAGTCTGCCGCCCATTGAATCGGATAAAGTTGTTCTCATTTTTCGCAAAGTCTCCAGGAGTAAAGTTGGCCTTCCGATCGAAGGCTGCTACGCTCAACGGCAACGACCCAGCCTGCAGCAGCTTATCCTGGACGTAATTATAAGAAATGGAGAGGTCCGATGAGTCTGTTGGGCGATAGCCAATCCGCCCGGTCAATCTGGAAATCCGCGCATCCGACTCGTTACGAAATCCATCTTCGATCTCGCGACTGAAGTTGGCAAAATAGTCGAACTTTCCTATCGGACCGCTCGCATTGATGGTGTAGCGCTCGCGGTGAAAACTCCCGAACACCGTCTCCCCTGTCACACGTTGCCGATCGCCACCCCGCTTCGTGATGATATTGATAACCCCCCCCAGCGCGTTTTTCCCATAGATAGCCGACGCGCCCGGAAGGACCTCGATCCGCTCGACGGACTCAATCGGAATGAGGTCAAAATTGATGGTGTTGAAGTCGGGCTCATTAGCACGAGCACCGTCGACGAAGACGGCAATGCCCGATACAGGCTGGCCGTTAAACCCGCGCAAATCGATCGTTTGCTGAAACGCATTACCGACACCGTCATACATCACGATACCAGTTGACCACTGCAAGGCTTCCTGGATCGTTTTCGCTCCAGCCTTTCTGATGTCATCAGCTGTCACCACGGTCACTTTTGCTGGAAGCGTTCTGGCATCGACAGGTGCATCGGGCAAGCGCGTACTGGAGACAACGACTTCACGTGTCTCAATGCTGTCCGTTTGGTCAGCAGATGCCACTTCGATATCGGGTGCAGCATGGACAGGGTAGCTCAGCGCGAACAGAGGAAGTAGACACCAGCAGGCACGACAAGAACGAACAAACCACGGCATGACGAACCTCCCTTGTGCTCGAAGGGTTGAGTCGAATCAACTGCGGGATGGGTCTCCTGACTTGCGGATCGTCGCGTCTCTGCGCCTTCCCATGCGTCTCGCGCACAGTGGCATCGTGCAGAGCTACTCCCCGCTTACAGTGGCGGCACCGTGATGGACTTGCACCATCTTCCCCGTCACCCGCGTCGCTTCTCCAAAACACTCTCTCCTGAAAAATTAACCGTCCCCCTTGCGCCACACAGCCGGGCCGGGGACAGGACCCTGGCTATCTTCTAGTTTCGAGCGATGTTCATTGGCATCGTCACACGAGGCCTGCCTGTCTGAGGGTGAGCATCCACGACGACTTCGCACCCATAGATCATTTGAAGCACATCGGGTCTGATCGTCTCATCCGGCGAGCCGATCCGACAGAGACGGCCTTCTTTCAACATTAAGACGCGGTCGCAATACTGACTCGCCACATTCAAATCGTGTGACACCAGGACGACCGTCAAACGTCGTTCAGCCCTCAGCTGGGCAATCAGCGAACAAATCTCTATCTGATGATTGATGTCGAGAAATGCCGTCGGTTCGTCGAGCAACAGAATTTTTGGCGCCTGAGCCAACGCTCTGGCGATCATGACTCGTTGCCGCTCTCCGCCGGATAAGTCCGAGATCAGCCGATCAGCCAGCGACAAGATATCGGTCTCGACCATGGCGTGGTGCGCACAGGCAAGATCGCTTGCAGTTTCGTCTCCAATTCCCATACTCCACCAACGCGCAGTTCGATGGGGGAACCGCCCCATCAATACCGTCTCGGCCACCGTGAATGGGAACACTTGCGCGTACTCCTGAGGCACGACCGCAACCAATCGCGCGATATCGGCCTGACTCCGTTTTCCGAGCGAGAGGCCACCCAGGCGAACGTCGCCTTCGCCTGCCGGCAAGTAGCCAGAGAGCACTTTCAACAATGACGACTTCCCGGACCCGTTCGGTCCGACAACACCCAGAATTTCTCCTGCATCGACATGGAAGGAAAGATGGTCCAAGGTCCACAATCTTTCCCGCCCTTCCGTCGTTGGATAACGAAACGATACACCCTCGACTTCGATGGCAGGGCCGTCCACAGACAACCCGAACTGCATCGTGTCAATCCGATTAGTCTTCATCTCACACCATTCGATCTTTTCGCCAGAGCAAGAGATAGAGAAAGAATGGGCCGCCGGTCAGCGCCGTCACGATACCGACCGGTATTTCAGCGGGGGCCATGATTGTTCGAGCTATCGTATCGGCCACGGCGAGAAACATCCCCCCCACCAACGCCGAGGCTGGAAGGAGCAGTCGATGGTCCGATCCGATGACTAACCTGACAGCATGCGGAACAACCATGCCGACGAACCCGATCATGCCACTCACCGACACGATTGCGCCTGTCAGGACCGCAGTAAGGACAAAGAGCCATTTCTTGATCCCCTCGGTCTCTACGCCCAGTGAACGAGCCGTTTCTTCTCCCAATGTGAGCATATTGAGCGACTGAGCCTTGTGCATGAGCATCACCAAGACAGACAGAACGTACAGGAGAAAGATACCCAAGGCGGGATAGTTAGGCGCCGTGAGCGATCCCATCAGCCACGCCATGAGGCCCGCGGAGCGATTCGGCTCCAGAATCGAGGTAATGAACATGATAAACGCCGTCAGAATGGCGTTCAAAATGACCCCCGCCAGCAGCAAACTGTGGATCGGTAATCGGCTTTTTGACTGCGCCAACCGATAGATTAACAGAAGCGCCAACAGCCCTCCGGCAAATCCAAAGAACGGCAGGATCGGCAACAACATGAAGGTGGAACCGATACCGAACAGGATGGCCAACGAGACTCCCAATGCAGAGCCACTCGACACTCCCAACACATAGGGGTCGGCCAAGGGATTTCTCAACAACGCTTGGAGCGTGACACCGACCGCAGCCAGACCGGCTCCCACGAAAAAACCCATGAGCACTCGGGGAAACCGAATCTGCACTATGATGGTTTCGGATGTTCCCAAAGTTGCAGAGCCGTCTTGGTCTGCGCGCAGCATGTGCATGATCGCCGTCGCGACAGTTTTCACATCTACCGACGTGGCGCCAAACTGCAAGCAGAGGACTAGAATGGCCACGCTTGCCAGCAGCAGTCCGCCGATCACCGCCACCCATCGATGAACGGTCAGTACCGCGCCGGCATTCGCCCATGATGAGGCTAGATCCGTCATCTCCTACTCATGTGACGTTTCAGTTCGACTGCTTGCCGGACTGTCCGGGTGTAAAATCTCCGCAAGCGCTTCGAGCCCCCTGGCGATTCGCGGACCAGGCCGGTTGAGCCAATCGGCGGAAATCTGGTGAAGCCTGCTCTGCTTGACGGCCGTCATCGTTAACCACTGACGCCAGGCCTGCTGTTCACTCTCAGAGATGCCTTCAGCCTTCCCGACGGGAAACACCAGAACCTCAGGATCTTCCTGAAGCACGGCCTCCATGCTGAGTCGTGGATACGGAGTTGCGCTCTTCGCGGCCACGTTGGCCCCTCCGGCCATTCGAATCAGTTGATCGATGAAGCTTCCTGGACCGACGGTGATCAGAGGCTGGCTGTTCAACACATAGAGCATCCGGACCGGAGCCTTTCCTTGGATACGCCGTTGAATCACGGCCACCTGTTGCCGAAGCTGCATCGCGACGGTATCGGCTTTGGACGAATGCCCCACGATGCGCCCGAGCGTTTGGATATGGACGAAAATCCCCTCGACATTCTGATCGGCCAAGATGAAGACGGGGATCTTCAACTGCTCAAGCTTCACGATGACATCAGGTTTGAGAAAGTCATTGGGCGCGATGACCAAATCAGGCTGGAGCGCCACCAACGATTCCAAGTTCGGATTCGAGTAGCCGACCTTCGGTTTCTTCAGGGCCTCCGACGGATAATCGCAAAAATCCGTGACGCCAACGAGCTGCTCTCCTGCCTCCATCGAAAACAACATTTCTGTGATGCTGGGCGCCAGTGAGACAATCCTCATTGGGGGCTTGGCGAAATACATCCGCCGACCGGCATCATCGACATACGCCTTCGCTGACACGTGTGTCATAAATGGCATGCCGGTGAGAATGCCTTGCTGCCGACGTGTCATACCCGACTTCTCATCGTTCGCATTCGCACACGTTCCGGTTGAAACAATGAGCACGACTGCTCCTATCAGCAGCCACACCGACCATCGACTATGCCGTGCGCAGTTCAAATAAAAAAATCCCCAAGGCCTCGACAGACCCTGAGGATTACACCCGTAACTCATCCTCGCCAATTCCCCAGCCCACGAGGGAACGTTGGTCTTGGGAACCTACCAGAGAATCGCCGTTCTGTTGCGGCGAACGATCTCGGACCATCTACCGCATTCTCGGCGTGAAACGATCCTCAACGTATTACGGTGAATACGCTTCCGGTCGTCGTCACGCTTGCGGCCTTGCATCTGATCCAATCTCCTTCGCCTCACAACGAAGAGATCCCTCTGGCAGGCCCCCCTTCCCGGCAGGTCTTCTGGCTCATGGTTCACCCTACTCCCCGCGCCTTCCCATCCATGAATCGGACAGTGGCATTCACAGGTTTCGTCCCCATTTACAGCGGCGGGACCACGAGGGACTTGCACCCTCTTCCCTTACCCAGGAGTCATATTGTGGAAGGCACTCT